>JBHELL010000165.1:0-4075 GCA_046263075.1 Actinomycetota bacterium
TTGCCGGTCGGCTCGTCCGCGATCAGGATCTGCGGCCGGTTGACGAACGCGCGCGCGATCGAAACGCGCTGCTGCTCCCCGCCGGAGAGCTCATCGGGGAAATTCTTCGCTTTGTGGCCGAGCCCGACGAGCTCGAGCACCTCGGGCACCTGGCGCCGGATGATGTTCTTCGGCCGGCCGATCACTTCGAGCGCGAACGCGACGTTCTCGAAAACCGTCTTGTTCGGCAGGAGCTTGAAGTCCTGGAAGACGCAGCCGATGTTGCGTCGCAGCATGGGGATCTTCCACGACGCGAGGTTCGCGATGTTCTTCCCCGCGACGTAGATCTCACCGCTCGTCGGCTGGTCCTCACGCAGGATCAACCGCATGAAGGTGGACTTGCCGGAGCCGGAGGGACCGACGAGGAAAACGAACTCACCCTTGATGATGTCGACGTTCACATCTTTAAGGGCGACGACGTCGCCCTTGTAGATCTTCGACAAGTTGATCGTTCTGATCATGAGATCACGGCGCGCTCAAATCTTCCTGCGCTTTCCATGGGATGCAGGGAAGGCTACCAAAGCGTAAACCTCGCGGCAAAGACTCGCGTGGGCTACTTGCTCAGGACCGCCTTGGCTCTTTCGGTTATGCGCGACGCCGACAGGCCGAACTTCTCGTAGAGCTGGGACGCATCCCCAGATTCGCCGTAGGCGTGAAGACCGACGCGCGCGAACCGGGCGCCGATGCCGCGCTCCGCCAGGACCTCGGCAACGGCACTCCCCAGCCCCCCGTTGACATTATGGTCTTCGGCGGCGATCACCGTTCCACAGTCCGTTGCTGCGCGCGCGATCGCATCGGCATCGATCGGCGCGATCGTGTGCACGTTGAGGACGCGCGCGGTCACGCCATCGCTCGCGAGCTTGTCTGCCGCTCCGAGGCACTCCTGGACGAGGGCACCCGTCGCGATGAAGGCGATGTCTTTCCCATCGCGAAGAACCTCGGCTTTGCCGAACTCGAAGCTGTAGCCCTCATCGTGCACGGGGGTCGTTCCCTGCCGCATGAGGCGCAGGAACACCGGACCGTCGTGCTCGAGGAGGAAGTCGACCGCCCGGTGCGTCTCGATCTCGTCGCACGGTTGGATGATTGCCATGTTCGGGAGCGCGCGCATCGCCGCGATGTCCTCGAGCGCCATCTGCGTCGCGCCGTCGTCGCCGATACCGATTCCAACGTGCGTGCCGACGATGCGGACGTTCGTTTGGTTGTAGCCGACGGAGATACGGACGGTTTCCTGCCTCCCGGTGATGAACGCTGAGAACGAGCATGCGAATGGGATCTTCCCTTCGAGCGCCAGGCCGGCGGCGATGCCGACCATGTTCGACTCGGCGATGCCCACGTCGAAGAACCGCTCGGGGTACTTCGCTGCGAAGTCCTCAGTGTGGGTCGAGTTGCGAAGGTCGCCCGTCAGAACGATGACGCGCGGATCTTCACCGATGCGTACGAGCGCGTCTCCGAACGCTTTGCGGGTCGCGACATTTCCCATCGTTACGAGCCTTTCTCGATCTCTGCGATCGCTGCCGCGGCCTGCTCTGCGTTCGGCGCCTTGCCGTGCCACTCGTAGTTGAGCTCCATGAAGCTGACGCCTTTGCCTTTGATCGTGTGCGCGACGACGACGGTCGGTTGTCCCTTGTGCTCCTTCGAAAGGCGAAGCGCATCCATCACCTGGCGGTGGTCGTGTCCGTCGATCTCGACGACGTTCCACTTGAAGGCGCGGTACTTCTCGCCGAGCGGCTCCAGGTCTTCGATATCTTTGGTGAAGCCTGTCTGCTGGACCTGGTTGAAATCGACGATGCACGTCAGGTTGGCGACCCCGTGGTTGCCGGCGAACATGATCGCCTCCCACATCTGGCCTTCCTGCGACTCGCCGTCGCCGACCATGCAGAACGTGTGCCACGATGCGCCGTCGAGCCGCGCGCCCAGCGCGAGCCCCACGGCGGTCGACAGCCCTTGCCCGAGCGAGCCCGCGGAAACCTCGACGCCTGGGATCTTCGTGCGGTCGGGATGTCCTTGCAGCGGCGATCCGAACTTGCGGAAGGTCTTCAACCAATCCTTCGGGAAGAACCCTGCGCGCGCGAGCGTCGCGTAATACCCCGGCGACGCATGACCTTTCGACAGCACGAAACGGTCGCGCTCGGGCCACGCGGGTTGGTCCGCCTTGTAGTTGAGGATGCCGCCGAAGTACAGACACGTCAGCATGTCGATCTCGGATAGAGAGCCGCCGGGGTGTCCTGATCCGGCCTCGAGCAGCGTTTGGATGATGTCGACCCGAAGCTCCTTCGAGATCCGCTTCAGATCATCGATGTCGACCGAGGTTTGCACGCGCTTCCTCCTCGCGCTCGAGCCGGGGAAGGCGACCCAACTCTATCCCAGAAGGCTTACCCGGCCGAACCGTTCACTCCACCCTTTCGCTGCCACTCGAGGAACGCGCGCACGAACCGGTCGATGTCTCCATCCAGAACCGCTTCGGTGTTCGAGGTTTCCTCTCCCGTTCGAACGTCCTTCACCCTTCGATCGTCGAGCACGTAGGACCGGATCTGGCTGCCCCACTCGAACCCTTTGCGTTCACCGCGGAGCTCCTCGAGCTTCTGCGCGCGCTCTTGCCGCATCAGCTCGGCGAGCCGCGCCTTCAACACGCGCATGCACACCTGCTTGTTCTGCAGCTGCGAACGCTCGTTCTGCGATGTGACGACGATGCCCGTAGGCAAGTGCGTGATGCGCACGGCGGAATCCGTCGTGTTGACCGATTGACCGCCGGGGCCGGACGATCGATAGACGTCCACCTTGAGATCCTTCTCGGGGATCTCGATGTCTGTGTCTTCATCTTCGAGGACGGGAACGACGTCGACGGCTGCGAACGACGTATGCCTGCGCTTGTTCGCATCGAAGGGCGAGATGCGGACGAGCCGGTGCACCCCATGCTCGGCAGAGAACAACCCGTAGGCGAACCGGCCGTGCGCGATGAAGGTAGCGCTCTTGATCCCGGCTTCCTCGCCTTCCTGACGCTCGATCACTTCGAGCGTGAACCCTCGACGCTCGGACCATCGCAGGTACATGCGCAGAAGCATGTCTGCCCAATCCTGCGCTTCGGTTCCGCCGGCGCCGGCGTGGATCGTGACGATCGCGTCGCGCTCGTCGTGCTCACCGCCGAGAAGCGTTCGCACCTCGAGCTCTTCCACGCGCTTCTTGAGATCGACGATGGCGTTCGCGATCTCGTCGTCGTAGGAGCGGTCGTCTTCCGCGCGCGCGAGATCGTGCAACGTCTTCGCGTCGTCCAGCTGGGTTGCGAGCTCTTCGTACAGCTTCACGTCGTCTTCGAGCCGCGCGAGCTGCGAGAGAAGCGCGCGCGCTTCGTCGGCGTCGTTCCAGAGGTCGGGGGCAGATGCTTGCTGCTGGAGCTCGGCTACGCGCGCGCGCTTACCGTCGACGTCAAAGGTAGGCCCTGGCGTCGGCGAGCGCCTGTGCCAAGACCGCGAGCTCCTGCGCGAAATCGGTGATCATCGTCGCGCGAATCTATCAGACGATGCCTGCGCCGTGGCATTTCTTGTACTTCTTGCCGCTGCCGCAGGGGCACGGCGCGTTGCGCCCGACCTTGTCGCTGCGCGCGCTCTCGAGCACCGCGGCCTGCTCGCCTTGTCCAGCTTGCTCGTGCATGAAGCGCAGCTTGGACTGCTGACGTTGCTGTTCGGCTTGCTGCTGTTCCGTCGTCTGCTCGCGCACGACTTGCACGTGGAACATGTACTGGACGAAGCCCTGCTTGATGCTCTCCTCCATCGCGCGGAACATCGAGAAGCCCTCGTTCGTGTACTCGACGAGCGGATCGCGCTGACCGATCGCGCGAAGGCCGATGCCTTCCTGGAGGTAGTCCATCTCGTACAGGTGCTCGCGCCAGTTCGAGTCGAGCACGGACAGCAGCACGCGCCGCTCGATGTTGCGGTACTCCTCCAAGCCGATCTCTTCCGCACGCTTGCGGTAGATGGTCAGCGCCTCTTCGGTATAGGACTCGACCAATTCCTCGACGGTCAGGGTCTCGATCTCCAGC
>JBHELL010000166.1:0-5479 GCA_046263075.1 Actinomycetota bacterium
CGGCTTCCTCGGGGCGTACACGACGTTCTCGACGTTCGCGTTCGAGACGATGCGGCTCGCCGAGGACCGCGCGCTCGGTCTCGCTGCGCTCAACGTCGTCGCCAGCGTCGGTGCCGGTCTCGTCGCCGTGTACGCTGGCACATGGCTCGGGAGGGCCCTATGAAACTCGAAGGGCGAGGCAAGCTCCTTCGCATCTTCGTCGGCGAGTCCGACACGTGGCGCGGCCGGGCGCTGTACCAAGCGATCGTCGAGAGTGCGCGCGAGCACGGGCTCGCCGGCGCCACGGTTACGCGCGGGATCGAAGGGTTCGGCGCGCACAGCAGGATCCACACGTCGCGCATCTTGCGGCTTTCCGAGGACCTCCCGGTCGTGATCGAGATCGTCGACGTCGAAGAGAAGATCGCCGAAGTCCTGCCGTTGCTGGACGAGATGGTGACGGAAGGACTCGTCACCCTCGAAACCGTCGAGGTCATCGCGTACCGATCGTCCAAGAACCCGGACACCAACGAGTAGATGCCGGTCGTTGTCGTCGTCCGGCACGGCGAAACCGAATGGAGCCGTACCGGCAAACACACGAGCCGAACCGACGTCGCGCTGACCGAACGCGGCATGAGGCAAGCGCGCGCGCTCGGCACTCGCCTGAAGGAGAGAAGGTACGCGCGCGTTCTCACGTCTCCGATGCGGCGAGCACGAGACACCTGCGAATGCGCGGGATTCAGGGGCGAGAGGCTCGACGATCTAACGGAATGGGATTACGGCGGGTACGAAGGCATAACCACGCAAGAGATCCGCAACGAGTGGCCGGGCTGGTCCCTGTGGCGCGATGGTTGCCCCGAAGGTGAGAACGCGATCGAGGTCGGATCTCGCGCCGACCGTGTCATCGTCGAGCTTCGTCGGTCCGGCGGGGATGTGCTCGTCTTCTCGCACGGACACTTCTTGCGCGTTCTCGCTGCTCGATGGGTTGGGCTTGCACCGGAGGCAGGAGCTGTGCTCACGCTCGACGCGGCTGCGGTCGGCGAGCTTGGGTATGAAAGGGAGCAGCCGGTGATCCGCTACTGGAACCTGACGCAGGAAGGAACCGAATGAATCCGTTGCTGAAGCTTCGCGAAGCCGGACAAGGCGTGTGGCTCGATTTCTTGCGTCGCGGGTTGATCACGAACGGCGGGCTCGAGGCGCTCATCCGCAGCGACGGCGTGAGCGGCGTCACGTCGAACCCGACGATCTTCGGCAAGGCCATCGGCGGCTCGACGGACTATGACGAGCCGATCCGGCACCTCGCCGACAAGGGCGCGAACGATCCCGTCGACATCTTCTACGACCTGGCGCTCGACGATATCGGGATGGCGGCCGACGTGTTCCGCTCCGTCTACGATCCGACGCGCGGAGCAGATGGATTCGTCTCGTTCGAGCTCGAGCCGCGACTCGCTCACGACACACAGGGATCGATCGATGCGGCGCGCGATCTTTTCGCGCGTATCGGCAAGCCGAACGTGATGATCAAGGTTCCCGGCACGGCCGAAGGTGTACCGGCGGTCGAGGAGCTGACCGCGCTCGGCGTGAACGTGAATATCACCTTGTTGTTCGCGGTCGACATGTACGAACGCGTGGCGCGCGCATACATCTCCGGATTGGAACGGCGGCTCGACGCCGGAGAACGGATCGACAACGTTGCGTCGGTGGCCTCCTTCTTCGTCTCGCGTGTCGACACCGCGATAGACGATGCTCTGCCGGATGGGTCTTCACTCCGAGGAACGATCGCGGTTGCCAACGCCAAGCGCGCCTACCAACGATTCCTTGCGATCTTCGCCGGAGAACGATGGGAGCGACTCACCGCCGCTGGCGCGCGTGTGCAGCGTCCGTTGTGGGCGAGCACCGGTACGAAGAATCCCGCGTATTCCGACGTGCTCTACATCGAGACGCTCGCAGGACCCTACACCGTGAACACGATGCCGGAGCAAACGATGGACGCCTTCCGCGACCACGGTGAGGTTGACCCGCGCGCTGTGATGATGGGCCTCGAGCAAGCCGAAGCGGCGCTCGAGTCGCTCCCCGACCACGGCGTCGATCTCGATGCCGTGACGGCGAAGCTCGTCGAAGACGGTATCGCCTCGTTCGAGCGAGACTTCGCGAAGCTGCAACAGACCATCGCGGAGAAGCTCGAGCGCGCGCGCGCCGGGCATCGGCGTTTCGGAGCGTCGCTGCGCGATCTCGAGCAGCCTGTAGCGGATCGCATCAAGAGGATCGACGAGGACACGATCGCAGGGCGGATCTGGTCGCACGACTTCACTGTTTGGAAGGCGGATCCCGCCGAGATATCCGACCGCCTCGGGTGGCTCACCGTTGCCGACACGATGCTCGATCACGTACGTGAGCTCGAGTCGTTCGCGGACGACGCGCGCGCGGACGGGCTGACGCACGCGGTCCTGCTCGGTATGGGCGGCTCGTCGCTGGCGCCGGAGGTGTTTCGCAAGACGTACGGGGCGAACAAGCTCGACCTAACGGTGCTCGACACGACGCATCCTGCCGCGGTGAAGGCGCTCGGCGAACGCCTCGACATGTCGGCGACGCTATTCATCGTCGCGAGTAAGTCCGGAACGACGCTGGAAACCTTGTCACATCTGGCGCATTTCTGGGATGCGTCCGGCCGCAACGCGCGCAATTTCGTTGCGATCACCGATCCGGGCACCTCGCTCGAATCGCTCGGGCGGGAACGCAAGTTCCGGCGCGTCTTCCTCAATAAGCCGGACATCGGCGGTCGTTACTCGGCATTGTCCCTCTTCGGACTGGTGCCCGCGGCGCTGGTCGGTGCTCCGGTCGAGCAGCTGCTCGAGTCGGCGACGGAGATGGCGACGGCGTGTCACCACTGCATGCGCGCGGCAGACGATCCCGGTGCGTGGCTCGGCGCAGTGATCGGCGAAGCGGCGCGCGCAGGCCGCGACAAGCTGACGTTCGTCCTACCGCAGCCGATCGAGCATTTCGGTTCCTGGGTCGAGCAGCTGATCGCTGAATCGACGGGCAAGCAGGGAGCGGGGATCGTCCCGATCGTCGGTGAAGACATCGGTGACCCCGGCGTGTACGGCGACGACCGGCTCTTCGTTTCGATCGGCGCCGACGACCGGTTGCGCGCGCTCGAAGGATCGCATCCGGTCGTGCGGATCGCCAACGGCGATGCGGCCACACTCGGCGCCGAGATGTTCCGATGGGAGTTCGCGACGGCGGTCGGCGGATACGTGCTCGGCATCAATCCGTTCGATCAGCCGAACGTCGCCGAGGCGAAAGAGTCAACGCAGAAGATCCTCTCCGCCGGCGGTACCGGGACCGAGGATCGAGGCGACTTGCGCGCGCTTCTCGGCTCGGCGTCACCCGGTGACTACGTCGCGATCCAGGCGTACGTCGATCCGACCGAGCGGAACGCCGAGCGGCTGCAGACGGCCCGGCTCGCCATCAGAGACGCGCGTCGCGTGGCAACGACGGTCGGCTTCGGTCCGCGCTTCTTGCACTCGACGGGGCAGCTGCACAAAGGAGGTCCGGCGACCGGCCGGTTCGTTCAGGTCGTCGACGATACGCGAGACGTGGATGTCCAGATACCCGAAGCGCCGTACACCTTCGGCGCGTTGATCGATGCGCAGGCGCTGGGCGACCTTCGGAGCTTGCGCGCGCACGGGCGTCCGGTTGCGCGCGTCACGCTCGACGAGCTGGAGTCGGCGCTCTAGGCGGAGCGCTCATCCTTGCCCGCGACGGCCTTGCGGATCTGGCCGCCGGCAGGCGAGGTCGGATGGACGGTCAAGACGTGTTCCGCGATGTAGGGGACGACTCCTTGCGCGTTGCAGGAGGGACAACGCACCATCGCGTCGGGTTCGCGCGCACGAAGGATCGCGCCGACCCTGTACCAGTTGACCGAGCTCTTCATGACGGCGATGAATCTACCCCCTCCCGGGCGCGCGTACCGTGGTTTCTCTAGGATCGGGACGTGGACGAAGGTCTATTCGGACCCGAGAGTGTGTCGTGGCGAGTGCACCGCGAAACGACGGTGCTGTTCGGAGGCGCGCGGGCGATCCTGATGCAGGCCGCGCACCCGCTCGTCATCGCGGGCGCGCGCGAGACCGGCTTCTACGAGCGCAACCCGTGGCAGCGGCTTGAACGGACACTCCGTCTGACGTACGCGATAACGTTCGGAACGCGTGACGAAGCGATGCGTGCCGTCGAGCGCATCAACGACGTGCACGCGCTCGTGCGCGGGACGGATCCGGTGACGGGCAAGCGTTACGAAGCGCTCGATCCGAAGCTCTTGCTGTGGGTCCACTCGGTGCTCGTCGAATCGGCGTTGCTGTTCGAGCGACTGACGGTCGGCGGGCTCGACGAGGCCGAACGACAACGCTTCCATGAGGAGCAGATGCTTTCTGCCGAGCTGCTCGGCGTACCGCGCGCGATGATCCCGCCCACCCTCGGCGAGCTGCGCGCATACATCAAGGGTGTGATCGGAAGCGGCGACCTGATCGTGACGGACGCTGCTCGCACGGTGGCCGAGCTGTTCCGGAACCCGCCGCCGGAAGCGACGTGGCGGCCGATCCTCAGGGTGGTCGCGAAGTGGGCGTTCGGAACGCTCGATCCGAGGCTGCGCGCGATGTACGGGTACCGCTGGTCACCTGCACATGAGGCCGCGATGCGCGCGTCTCTCGCCGGGCTGCGCGCCGTGAGGCCGTTGCTTCCGCCGAAAGTGCGCCTGATCGTGCCTGCGGAGCAGGCGGCGGCGCGAGTCGGAGGGGCCGCGGGCAAATAAGTGCGCCGGAAGGAACCTTCCGGCGCACTCGTCCGCGTACGTACTGTGCAGCTGAGGAATTACTGGCAGATCACGCCCGTCGCGTCAGTGTTGACGTAGAGCGTGCACGGAGTCTGAGTACCATCGTCGTTCGTGATCGTACAGTTGACCGACACCGGGCCGGCGCACTCGCCACCCACTGCCGCGTGAGCGGAGAACAGCCCACCGCCGACGCCGAGCATCGAACCGGCGATCAGGATCGCAGCCAAACGCTTCTTCATGAAGACACCCCCTCGCCTTTTGGAGTCGCCCTGGATTACGGACGGGACGCCGATTGCTGACGGTGGTTTGAAGGTTTTGCCGGATTTCGGGCCGATAATGACGCACTTGCGCCATATGGGCGGTCTTAGACGGCCCGGCGATACCGGCGGACGGCCGCGGGCCCGAACACGAGCAGGATCCCGATCACCCACGCGAGCGTCTGCCAGATGAAGTACGGCGCCGTATGGTGCAGCACCCGCAAGGACGTCTGGTTGCCGAGGACCAGCGCGCGCATCGAGTTCGCCGTCACCGATACCGGCTGATGCGCCGCGAACGCTTGCAGCCATCCGGGCATCGTGTCCACGGGAACGAACGCCGACGAGGCGAAGACCAGAGGTGCCATCACGGGGAAGGCGGCGGCTTGTGCGGTCTCGGGATCACCGACCGCCAGCCCGACGG
>JBHELL010000167.1:0-17244 GCA_046263075.1 Actinomycetota bacterium
CCTTCCGTTCCAGCAAGGCTCCGAAGTGAACAAGCACGCTCCGGGTGTCGGGATCGGTCTCGCGCTCGTCGCGCGCTTCGCCGACCTCCACGGCGGCTCGGCGTGGGTGGAAGACGGCGCCGCCGGCGGCGCGTGCTTCAACGTCTACCTGCCCTGCGACGTCGTGGACGCGCACCGGCCGCCACTCGCCGGCTAGGCACGGCGGCATACATGCGCGCGCGCTGGCCGCTCCTCTAGGCTGCGCGCGATGGACCGCAAGAACGGCGTGTTCGACGAGCGCGAGACGCTCGACGACGCCGCGCGTGCGGCGCATCACGCCGAACTCCTAAAAGACACCCTTGAGATCTGCTGGGATCGCTCGCCGTTCTACAAAGCGAAGCTCGAACAGGCCGGAGTGAAACCCGACGACGTGAACTCGCTCGACGACCTGAACCGCATCCCGATCACTACGAAAGACGAAGCGCGCGCGGCGATGGCCGGCCTCGGCACGTTCCCGCTCCACGAAGCGAAACGCATCTTCGTGTCGCCGGGTCCGCATTTCTACGCCGGCCAGCGTCGATCCGATCCACCGGCGCAGCACGGCACGACGCCGCTGGCGTTCGCGTTCCACGCGATGGGTTTCCGCGAGAACGACATCGTGCTCAACACGTTCAGCTACCACCTCACGCCCGGCGGCTTCGGGCTCGAAGACCAGCTGATCGCGGCCGGATGCGCGGTCGTTCCGGCCGGTCCGGGGAACACCGAAGTTCAGGTCGAGATCCTCACGAAGCTTCCCGTCACCGGGTATGTGGGGACGCCGTCGTTCCTGCTGATGCTGACCGACAAGGCCGAAGAGCTCGGCGTCGATCCGAAAGATGTGTGGCACCTCCAAGTCGCGTTCGTCACCGCGGAAAAGCTCACGGAAGACGTGCGCGACGAGCTCGAAGCGCGCACCGGCGCCATGGTTCGTCAGATCTACGGCAGCGCGGACGGATTGCTTCCCGCATACGAATGCTGGGCCAAGTCCGGCATGCACTTGCATCCCGATCAGATCATCGAGGTGCTCGACCCCGACACGCGCGCGCCGGCACAGCTCGGCGAAGTCGTCGCGACGTTGCCGAACGCGAACCGTCCTCTGATGCGATTCGCGAACGGAGACCTCGTCGAGCTGCGCGACGATGCGTGCGCGTGCGGGCGCACCGGCGCGCGCATCACACGGTTCGCCGGCCGCGTGGGCGAGTCGACGAAGGTCAAGGGGATGTTCGTGTATCCGGAGCAGATCGCCACGGTCATCAACCGGCTGCCCGTTGTGACGAACTGGCAAGCGGTAGTCACGCGCAACGAACGGCGCACCGACGAATTCAAAGTCCTCGTGGAGCTCGCCGAGCAGCCGGAACACCTCGTCGAGCGGATCGCGATGGAGTTGCGCGAAGCGATCAGGATCAGGGCCGACGTCGAGATCGTCCCGAGGGGGACGATCCCAGAGGGTGCGAAGCGTCTGGACGATCGGCGGACGTATTGATCCCCCTTCCCCAACCGGACCAGGAAACACGATTCTTCTGGGACGCGTGCGCGCGCAAGGAGCTGATGATCCTTCGCTGCAACGCGTGCCACCTGTACATCCATCCACCGCGGCCGGCGTGCAGACGATGCGGCTCGACGGATGTGGGGCCCGCGCGCGTGAGCGGCCGCGGAGTCATTCACAGCTACACCGTCACCGCGCAACCCGTTCCGGGATACGAGCCGCCGTTCACCGTGGTCCTCGTCGACCTCGAAGAGCAAGAGGGGTTGCGGCTCGTGTCACAGATCGTCGACGTCGAGCCGCAGGATGTTCGTATCGGCATGCCGGTCGAGGTGACGTTCCGGCAAGCATCCGACGACGTGTGGCTCCCCTTCTTCGCATGGCGACGCTGAGAGACGTCGCGATCGTCGGGGTCGGGTACTCCGAGATCGAACGGCGGAGCGAGAAGAGCGTCACGCAGCTCACGATCGAAGCTGCGGCCGCCGCCGTGGCCGACGCTGCATTGACGTTCCAAGACATCGACGGCATGGCGTCGTACCCGGGGTCGTACGACTCGATCCCGTGCTTCACCTTGATCGATGCAGCCGGCATCCCCGGGGTCACATGGTTCGCCGACATCTCCGGATGGGCACCTGCCGCGATCGCGCCTGTGATCGATGCCGCGCACGCGGTCGCGCGCGGCTCGTGCGAAACGGCGCTCGTGTTTCGTTCCGTCAAACGCAACCGCGAGAAAGCGCCGGGTGTCGTCACGACGCCGCGCGCCGGAGGCGACATGCAGTTCCGCGCGCCGTTCGGAGACGCGATGACGTCGCAGTGGCTCGCGATGTGGGCTCGACGACATATGCACGAGTACGGAACGACGGAGGAGCACCTCGGCGCCATCGCAGTCACGTTCCGCGATCACGCCGCGTTGAACGCGCGCGCGCCGCTGCGCGACCCGATAACGCTCGACGACTATTTCGCGAGCCGCGTCGTCACGACGCCGTTCCGGTTGCTCGATTGCGACTTCCCGGTCGACGGTGCGGGTGCCGTCGTCATCACCACCATGGAGCGCGCGCGCGACCGGCCGCACACACCGGTGAAGGTGCTCGGCGGCGAAGTCGCAACCGGCGAGCGACCAGACTGGGAGCAGGGGCCGGACCTCACGACGATGGCGAGCAAGCACGCATCCGACGCGCTGTGGCGTCGCACCGGGATGTCGGCGGCCGACGTCGACGTCGCGGAGGTCTACGACGGCTTCTCATGGCTCGCATTGTGCTGGCTCGAGGACCTTGGGTTCTGTGAGAAGGGAGAGGGCGGCCCCTTCATCGCCGAAGGGAACGTGCGGCTCGGCGGACGCATCCCGGCGAACACCCACGGCGGCTCTCTGTCGGGGGGCCGTTTGCATGCGATCAGCCATGTCATCGAATGTGTGGAGCAGCTTCGGGGCGAAGCGGGGGAACGGCAGGTCGAAGGAGCACGAACAGGAGTGGTCACCGCCGGAGGTGGCACGATGGGGGGTGCACTGCTGCTCGGCACTAACTATTGAGCCAGGGTCTGCGCGAGCCGACGAGCCAAAGCAGGCGGGAATGCGCCACAGCCACGTTGAATACATCCTAGGAGCCCCGATGACGCCCCGAAAGATCGCAGCCTTCGTCGCATGCGCATGCTTGTTCCTTGGCGCGTGCGGCTCGCGTGTCGCGCCTCTCCCCGGGACGCAACTCGCCAACGGCCAGCTGGGAACGACCGGCGGCGGAACCGGTCAGGTGCCCGGCGCGTCGGGCGTCCCCACGCCGGGCGCGACCACCGGCCGCGGCGGGATCGTGGAACCACCGTCTTCGATCCTCAAGCCGGGATGCAAGGGTGGCGCGACCGACCAAGGGGTCACGTCGAGCACGCTCAAGCTCGGCCTCATCGCATCGCTCACAGGTCCCCTTCCCGGTCAGTTCGACAGTGAGGTCGAAGCCGTCGACTCCTACTTCCGCGCGATCAACGACGCGGGTGGGATCTGCGGGAGAAAGATCATCCTCGAGATCCGCGACGATAACGGCAACGGCACGACCAACCTGAACCTCGCGAGCAAGATGGCCACCGAAGATCACATCTTCGCCTTCGTAGGCAGTGTCTCCGCTCCCGACGATTCCGGCATCGCGACCGTTGCGGCCGATGTGAATCACAAGTACGGAGGGCCGTATCCGGATCTCGGGTTCCCTCTCACATGGAAGCGCACGGAATCACCAACCAACTTCTCCGTCCCGGGCGCCGTTCAACATGACGTCACCGGCGAAGGTGCGAGCGGCACGAAGTGGCTCAACCAACAATTCGGCATTAAACAGGTAGCGATCTTCTGGTTGCGCGAGAGCGAGGTCTCGGTGCTTTCGGCGTGGGGATTCGAGGCGGCGGACATCAAGGCGAAGCTGTCGAGCGATGGTAAGTCGTCCGGCCTCACGATCTGTCACGAGCAACCCGCCGGAGTCCTCGACAGCTACTACGGC
This sequence comes from Actinomycetota bacterium, assembly GCA_046263075.1. GTDB lineage: Bacteria > Actinomycetota > AC-67 > AC-67 > AC-67 > JBHELL01. Next base: position 3,976 of record JBHELL010000167.1, read on the forward strand.
AACTACGTGAGCTCGATGCTCGCCGATTGCGACCCGGCGAACGGCCCGATCGCCATCTACACGACGATGGAGAACAACGCGAACATCAAACTCGCCAACGCGTTGCAGCAGGGCTCGGTCACGCTCTGCAAGAAGGTTGGACAGAAGGACTGCATGGTCTTCGCGCCGACGTTCTCGTCTTATCTGCCGAGCTTCATCACCGGAGCGCGCGCGCACGCAACGGAAGGCGCGTTCATCGCGATGCCCCAGATCCCGTTCGAACGGCTCTCGCAACCGCAGAGCTCATGGACCCCCGGAACGTATGAATTGCAGCGGTACTACAGCACGCTCTTGCGCTATTACCCGCGACCTCACCCACCGGGAAGCTTCGGCGCGCCGGGCTGGGGCTCCGCGGATCTCTTCGCGCAGGCGGCCGCAAAATGCGGAGCAGCACTCACACGAAGCTGCGTTCTCAACAACCTCAGGACGTGGCCGCCGTACACAGACTCCGGGTTCCTCAGCCCGAACAAACCGGGCGATCACACGATCTATCACGCGGATCTGCTGGTGCAGGTCCAGAACGGCCAGTTCACCGAGGTGAACCCGCAACTCAAATCCGGCCCATCGGGGGCCCCTGATTTTTGGGATGACAGCAAGCTCTTCGATTGGGGAATCTTCTGGTGGTGTCACCAGGATCTGTTCCCGCAGTCCGCGAATGCGGACAAACACAAGCTCGTCTACGCCGGACGGAAGTACCAAGTCACGGCGGCGCAATGCGCGGCGAGCAATCACCAGACATAAGGGACGGAAGGGACGTTACCGTAGGGCGACGAACTCGTTTGAAGGGATGAGAGCCCGATGAGTTCACTTGGGAAGCTTGCCGGCCGAGCCGGAGTGCTGGCGGCGGTCTGTTTCCTACTGGCCGTGCTCGCGCCCCCCGCCTCGGGCGATGTTGCGCCTCTGCCGAACTACACCGGCTCCAGCGTGGGTCAAGGTGTCGTGACGACGTTCACCATCGCGCCGAGCATCTTCACCCCACTGCTACAGAGCGGCTTGGTGTATTCCTCGGCAACCCTGAGCTCGCAGGGGCAAGGATCGTCACACGCCATCGCTGCGCAGATCTTCCCGGGATCGTTCGCACTCGGCGCGCTCGGCTGCGGGGTTCCCGCCGGCTGGCTGCAGGCGAACTATCCGGAGGCAGGCCCCTGCGTGTCGGATCCCAAGCCGGGCAACCTCTTCCAGATAAACCGGTCCAGCTTCTTCACCGACCTCGGCGCACCGCAGGTCGACGACGTCCTGAACACCGTCATCGACCGAAGCAGTCTTACCCTCGGAACCGTTCGAGCGTATGCGCACCAGACGGCGAGCTACTCGAACGTGGAGACGGCGAACTACTCCATCCGCTCGGACCCGACGATGCCGCCGTTCCTCGCGGCGAAGGACGTCACCACCACCGCGATCGGCTATCTGAAGGACGGCGGCCTGGTCAACGAAACGACGACGACCGTGAAGGGGCTCTCGCTCTTCAACGGTCTGATCGACATCGGCTCGGTTGAATCCCACGCGGTTTCGGGTTCGGACGGAACGACCGGATCCGCGGATTCCTCGATACAGCTCTCGGACGTGACGGTGCTGATCAACAACACGAGGTACGAGGCGACGATAGACAACAAAGGCGTGCACGTCGCCGCACCGGCGCTTCCACCCGGCGTGAACCAGCAACTGCAACAGTTCTTCGACCAAGCGACCGAGTATGCCGGTATCCACATCGCGCTTCTGAAGCCCGACAATGTGATCGACGGAACGAGCGGCGACGCATCGGTGGGCGGGATCGAGATCTCCTTCTCGGGAACGATCCCGCCGGTTAGTATCCCCCGCCTGCCGGATCCTGCTTGTGGATCGGCAATCAGATCGGTCTGCCTCAACCAACTCCTGTACACCGCCGAGGGTGAGGTGGCGAAGAACATCCCGACCACGTGCGGAACGGACGTCGAGGCGCGGCTAGAGCCCTTCATCGATCCGTCCGGCAAGAATCCACCACCTCAGGTTCCGCTGTGCTTCGGCGCAGGTGTCGCGCCCGGTCCCGGCAGCGAGATCGACCTGACGATCAACATCGGGACCGCAGAGTCTTTCAGCGACGGCAGTGTTCTCGATTTCGGCTTCAATCCGCAGCCCGACCCGTGTCCGAACGGGTGCAGCTACCGGCCGGCGCCGTCAACGATGAACGAGCCTCCGACCCAGGCCAGCGTCCTCGGCTCGACGACGTACAGCCCTACGCAAACGCAACAGAGGGCGACGGGACCCCTCCTCGGCATCTACGCCCGCTTGCCCTCGGCGCTGCTGATGGGCCTCGGGATAGGGCTACTCATTCTTGCGGTCGGAGCGGCGCTCGGTCCATCCTTACGCCATGGACGAGCTCCCTGAGGTCTCGACGTCTTCCACCGAAACGTCACCACCGCAGGAATCGTCGAAACGGCGTGACGCGCGCGCGCAGCTCACCGACTTCCTGAAGCGCAACCTTCGTCTGCTCGTCGTCGTGGGGATCCTGGTATGCGGGATCGTGTTCGTGATGCTCGGGTGGTACGGAACGGCGCACACGAACATCATCACCGAGCAGATCCCTTACTTGATCTCCGGCGGTCTGCTCGGCCTCGGCCTGATCATCCTCGCAGGCATCCTCGCGACATCGTGGATGCAACAGCGCGCCACGGACAACCTTCGCGTCGAGCTCGCGCGCGCGCTTGCCAACTCTCGGCCCATGTCGAGCGCAGATATCGGGCCGGTGCCTAGCAGCAACGGACACAGCGTCTACTCCCTTGCCGGGGGGAAGAGCTTCCACGCAGCCGGGTGTCCGTTGCTCGAAGGGAAAGAGAACGTGAAGCAGCTCCAACCGGCGCAGGCCTCAGCCGCGGGACTGGCGCCGTGCAAGCTCTGCGAGCCCCAGTAGCCGAGTCCGGGCGCGCGCGTGCATCACATCTTCGAAGCGATCCTCTTCGCAAAAGCCGGAGCTACGAGCGGCGGGTTCCAGGTTTTCGTCCGGACCCTCATCCTCGGTATCGCCGGCGGAAGCGCGTACGCGCTTGCCTCGACCGGCCTCGTGCTCACATACAAGACGTCGGGGATCCTGAATTTCGGGTACGGGTCGCTGGCACTCTTCACGACGTTCATCTACTGGCAGCTTCTCGAGTGGGGGATCCCGGCGTGGGGCGCCGCAGCGATGGTCGTGCTCGTCGTGGCGCCTGCGATCGGCTTCTTTCTCGACGGCCAACTCTTCCGCCGCATCGAAGGTCAGCCGCAGATCATCGGGGTCATCTCGACGGTGGGATTGTTCGTTCTGTTCCAAGGACTCGTCGTATGGATATGGCACGGCAACACGCAGTCGGTTCCTTCGCTGTTCCCGAGCAAGTCGCTCTGCCTGTTCGGCAGCGGAGTCGCATGTCACGGCGGCGTGGTGCTCGGCAGCGACGACCTCGGCATCTTCTTCGTTGCGACCCTTTCAGCGCTCGCGCTGGGCGCGATGCTGCGGTACACGCGGCTCGGCGTTTCGTTCCGCGGTGTCGTCGACAATCGCCCCGTCGCCGGATTGATGGGCGTGAACACATCGTTCATCTCGGGAACCTCCTGGGCGCTCGGGATGGCGTTCACCGCGCTGACGGGGGTCTTGCTCGCGCCCCGGCTGCTGCTCGATCCGAACTTCCTGCCACCGTTCATCATCGCGTACGTTCTCGGTGCCGCGATCGTCGGCTACATGCGGAGTCTGCCGCTCGCGTATGCCGGCGGGATCGCGATCGGAATCGCCCAGGCGATGCTCGTTCAGTACGTCGGAGGCAACCGTCTGGTCGGCGGTTCGATCGGCGAACTGCTTTCCAAGCTCGGGGATGCCTTGCCGTTCGTGATGATCACGGTTGCAGTGCTGATCGCGCCGAAGCTCGTCCGATCGACCGGTATCGGTGCGAGCTTCATCGTGCGCACGCGGGAAGTGACTGCGCTCGTCTCGAACAACGTGCGGCTCTTCACCGCCGTCGGGTTTCTCGGGCTGATGATGCTCGTGCCGGCGATCGCGGCGCACTCGACCGCGCAAGCGCTTTACATCGGCATGGGCTGGGCGGTCGTCTTCGCGTCTCTCGTGATCCTGACGGGGTATTCCGGCCAGATATCGCTCGGCCATACGGCGTTCACCGGCTTATCGGCGTTCGCGACCGCGCACCTTGCGGCCGTGCATGGGATGCCGGTTTGGATCGCGATGCTCCTCGGGACGCTCGCGTCTGCGCCCCTCGGCGCGATCATCGGCTTCATCGCCGTGCGTGTGCACGGCATCAACCTTGCGCTCATGACGCTCGCCTTCGCTTTCATGATGAACTCTCTGTTCTTCCAGCAGCAGAGCTTCTCCGGTGGGGAGGGCGGCGTACTCTTGCCGCGACCCGAGGGATTCGCGAGCGAGGCCGGCTTCTACTATCTCTGCCTCGCCGCCCTCGTCTTCTGCGTCATCCTTGCGATCAACCTTCGTAACGGACGCACGGGGCGCGTGTTGGCCGCGATGCGCGACAGCGAGACCGCAACACGCGCGCTCGGCCTGTCCGTGACGAAATACAAGGTCCTCATCTTCACCATCTCGGCGACGATGGCCGGCTTCGGCGGCACGCTCGTCGGCATGGTCCTGCAGAACGTCGGGACGCACAGCGCGATCGTGATCCCGTTCTACTCACTCATCTACATGACGCTCGCAGTGATCGGCGGCATCTTCGCCGTGGGGGGCGCGGTCGTTGCGGGGTTGCTGTTCGGCCTGTACCCGATCTTCGCGAACTGGCGCGGCCTGCAGTTCTTGAACACGATCCAACTGATCCTGTTCGGTCTCGGCGCAACACTCTCGCTGGCGCAGAATCCCGAAGGCATCTACGGCGAGCTCAAACGTGCGGGCGCCGTGATCGCCCGCTTCGGCGCGCGTCGATCCGTCGGGGCGCCGGCTCCGGTATCCGGAGGACAGGAATGACGACCCTGCACGCGCGCGAGATCACCGTTCGATTCGGCGGACTTACCGCGGTCGATGAGGCGACGCTCGAGGTATCGAGCGGGGAGATCGTCGGCCTCATCGGTCCGAACGGCGCGGGCAAGACGACCTTGTTCAACGTGCTCGGCGGATTTCAGCCGACCACGGCCGGCCGCGTGTTCATCGACGACCGAGACGTGACTGCGACCACCGCATCCGCGCGCGCTCGTCTCGGTATCGGGCGCACGTTCCAGCGTCTCGAGCTGTTCGGCAGGATGACCGTGTTCGACAATCTGCTCGTCGCAGCCGAGGCCGGGGCAAGCCGTTTGGATCTCTTCTCGGACCTGCTCAATCTTCCCCGCAGGCGGCGCGAAGAGGAGCGCTGCGGCGAGATCGCGCGTCGATTCCTGTCGATGCTGGGGCTCGGCGACGTCGCTCTGCGCAACGCCGCCGACCTTCCGGTCGGGACCGCGCGCATCCTCGAACTGGCGCGCGCGCTCTGCACCGCGCCGGAGATCCTGTTACTGGACGAGCCGTCTTCGGGCCTCGATTCGGATGAAACACGCGCGTTCGGAGCCATGCTTCATCAGATCAATCGGGAGCTCGGGATCGGGATCCTCATCGTGGAGCACGACGTGGATCTCGTGACCGAAGTCACGAACCGGATCTACGTCCTCGATTTCGGCCGCATGATCGCGCAAGGATCGCCGAGCGAGATCATGCACGATGCCGCCGTGCGAACCGCGTACCTCGGAGAGGAGGACGATGCCACCTCTGCTCCGGCTCCGCAACGTTGAAGCGCGCTACGGGAAGCTCGTTGCGCTGCACAATGTCTCGCTGATCGTCCCTGGGCGCTCGGTCGTCGCATTGCTCGGCGCCAACGGAGCAGGGAAGTCGACCCTCTTGCGTACGGTCTCGGGGATGATGGCGCCCTCGCGCGGCGAGATCTGGTTCGACGGCGAGCGGATCGACGGCCTGCCCGATCACGCGATCGCGCGCCGCGGGATCGCGCACATCCCCGAAGGCCGGGGCATCTTCCCCGGTTTGAGCGTGCGCGAAAACCTCACGATCGCGGGCGGCTCGGCGGAGGATGCCGTGCGCGCGTACGAGATGTTCCCGATCCTAAAGGCCCGGCTGGACCAGACGGCCGGCACCCTTTCCGGCGGCGAGCAGCAGATGCTTTCACTCGCGCGCGCGCTGATCACCACGCCGCGACTGCTTCTGGTCGACGAGCTGTCGCTCGGGCTCGCCCCGATCGTCGTCTCGCAGCTGTTCGACAAGCTGCGCATCATCGCGGGCGAGGGAACCACCGTGCTTCTCGTCGAGCAATACGTGCGCTACGCGCTCGCGCTGGCCGACATCGTCGCGGTGATGCATAAGGGGTCGATCCCTTTCATCGGCGAGCCGGGAGAGCTCGCGCACGAGGACCGCTTGATGGAGGCGTATCTCGGCCAGACCCAGGCGCAGTCGATCGAAACGTCTCCTAACGGAGGCGCCAAGACGGCCGCTGGCCGGAGTCGAACGCCTTCTGGCCCTCGTGGATCGACTCGGCGTTCGTCCCGAGCTTCACGTAAGTGAAGGCGTGCGCGAGCGCATCCGATCGGGGAAGGTCTTGCGCCGCCCAGATCGCGCGCAACGTCCCCTGAACCGCGAGCGGCGGTTGCGAGGCGCTCGTTTCGGCGATCCAGGCCGCGGCTTCGAGTAACGATCCCGGCTCGACGACTTCACTGGCCAGCCCGATCTGGTGCGCCCGTTGCGCGCTCATCCGCTCGTAGTTGCCGAGGAGCTGCATCCGCAACACCTCACCGAGCGGCATGCGCTGCAGCATGTGCATCGACTCGAAGCTCGCCGTCATCCCGTACGTGACGTGTGGATCGAAGAACGTCGCGTTGTCGGCCGCAACGATGATGTCGGATTCGCCGAGGATGTAGAACGCGCCGCCGCACGCCATCCCGTTTACCGCCGCGATCACCGGCTTCCACAAGTCATTCGATTTCGGCCCGATGTTCGCGCCGGGATCGTCGAACATGAACGGCGTCGAGCCGGGGGAGCCGCTGACGCGCTTCCCCTCCCCCATCGTCTCGGCGCGATCGATACCTGTGCAGAATGCTTTCTCGCCCGCACCGGTGATCACAACCGCGTTGATCCCGTCGTTCGCACGCAGCGCGCGCCAGGCGTCGCGGAGCTCTTGCTGCATCGCGATGTTGAATGCGTTGTGAACCTCGGGACGGTTCAGCGTGATCCACGCGACTTTGTTGCGTTCTTCGTAGAGCAAGGCCTCCATCGCGCGCAGCATACCTGCGGTAACGAAGAAGGCCGCGCTGCGCGCGGCCTTCTGTCGTTGGTTATCTCAGTGCTCGGGGACGCAGTTTGCAGCCTCGGCGCCGAGGCCACCGGTCGTGCCGGGGTTGTCCCACTGGTGGTAATAACCGTCGGCTGTCTTGGTCGCCTCGGCCGTTCCACCATCTTGGGCCTGCCGGTTGCACCAGACGCCGGGGTTCTTGTTGCTGGCCTGCACGTTGATGTATCCCGGGTCGACCGGCTCGTTGTCGTCGGTGTCGAGGACGACGCGCGCGCCCGCGTGGTCGGTGTTCTTCGAAACCTGCACGACCGCGCGGCCTTGCGGAACCGCGCCGTGGTCGTTACACGCTTCCACCTCGCCGCCGTCCGCGGTCTGGTTCGCCGAGACGAGGACGCCGCCGAGAGACACCGGCAGGTTGCCGTGCATACCGCACGTGATGTCGCCGCAGTCGCTCTTCGTCGTTCCCGCAGCGGTGGTCGCGGGGACGGTATCGGTAGTCCCACAGCTGTCCGCGGCGTGCGCGAAACCCATCGCCGCGACGACGATCGATCCGATCAGCAGCGCTGCCTTTACTCCGCGCATGCCCTGTCCTCCTGTTGGTCGGGGTATCCACTCAAAGGGTTCGACGCGCGCCGGCCCAGTTCCTTCCCTTCGAAGAGCCGCCCAGGGGGTACATTTGCCCGGTAGATGGGCACGTTCCTGATCTTCTTCGCGATCCTCACGCCGGCGTTGGTCGTCATGCTGGCGGTCGTCGCCATCGCCGAGCCGCGTCTTCCTACAGAAGGACCATACGACGCACCGCTCGACGCGCCGGATCAGTCTTCGACGACCCTCAACGGCTTGTAGAACGGTCGCGGGAGCGATCCTGCGGCCACGAGCTCGAGCGAGACCACCACGCCGAGCCGCTCCCCGAGCCGCGCTCGCACGCGCTCACGCAGCGCATCGGACGGCGCCGCCGCCTCGACACGCACGCGCAATCGCGACGCATCGCGGCCCCGAACGATCTGAAACTCGAGCACCGGTTCGGATACTTCTTTCATATCGATCAACGCGAAGTGCACGTCGTTCGGCACGAGCTCCTTGTCCGCGACGGCGACCACATCCGCGCGACGGCCTTCCCAGAACGCGCGCAGGTGTGTCTCGCCGCACGGACACGCCGACCGTTCGAGGCGCACGACGTCCTGCAAGTCGTAGCGCAGCATCGCGTTGTCCTTCGTCAGCGTCGTCACGACGAGGTTGCCGCGTTGTCCGTCCGGCACCGGCTCGCCGCTCGACGGATCGACGGCTTCGACGATCGCTTCGTCTTCGCACACGTGTGAGCCGTTCTCTTTTACGCACGCCGAGCCGAGGAACGCGAACGCATCGAGCCCCGCCGACACCGTCCTGTACGGTGGTACGTCGGACGGCGGCTTCATGTTGAGGTCGCGCTCCGGATCCAGCCCGGCCGCCTTCGCTGCTTCCCAGAACGTGTGCAAGACGGGGCCGAACAACTCGTAGTGGTGCGGTCGCAGCTCGCGCCAGAGCGCGAGCGCGCGCGCGATGTCGTCTTTGGACGTCGGCGGACCCACCGGCACGTTCAGACACCCGAAGCGTTCGATCACGCCACCGAGGAGGGATTGCCCGCCGTTCAACCCACCGGGATGTGCGTGCGTGACCACTTCACCCGAACGCCGGCCTTGCCGGAAGAACATGCGCGCGCCGGCGTCGTATTCGACGTCCAGATCGTGCTGCGTGAACAATGTGATCGACGGCCGTCCCGTCGTCCCCGTCGACGTCGAAAGCCGCACGCTCTTCTCGACCGGCGCCCCGCGATATGTACCGAGCGGCGGATGCGCCGCTTCATCGTCACGCAGCTCTTGCTTCACGGCTCTCGGGATCTTCGGCAGGTCGTCGAGCGACTTCACATCGTCGGGCCCGAGTCCCGCTGCTTCCATCTTCCGCCGGAAGAACGGGACCGGTTGATCGAAGATGCGCGTGATGAGTGCGCGAAGACGCTCCTCCTGCAGCGCGCGCAGCTCGGCGCGCGGCATCCTCTGGATATCCGGACGCCAGAAGTCGGTCATCGCGCAAGGATACGTCGCGCGGCCGGCAACTCCCGAATGGGATATCCCAAACCGCGACCCGGCGCGTCAGGCAGGCGCGCGCGGGTCCAGGTACTGCATCTCGGTGTTCGTGATGCCGGTGCGGCCGGGCTCGGGATTGCTCGCCAAGTACTTGAACGACAGCTTCGTCGTCGGAAAGATCGCGGTGACGACGGCGACGTCGTCGGTATCGTTCAGCATGCCGTGAGGCGTTCCGGCGGGGATGAACACCGTTGCACCGGCTGCGACCCTTCGCCGCGATCCGCCGAGCACGTACTCGACCGAGCCCGCGTGCAGAACGACCGCCTCATCCGTCTCATGGACGTGCAACGGGATCCGATCCCCAGGTGCGCACCGCTCGAACAACACCGTGATCGAATCCACGCGACCCGAGGAGTCACCCGGATCGGCAGCCAGCGCCCAGGTCGTGTTCGGGCGATGGTCGTCGGGATCTCCGACCATCGGTTGGTACGCGGGGGGCTCGACGAAGGACATCAGCCGCGGCTCGGCAACGCTGCGGTCATCTTCGCTTTGAGGATCAGACTGTCGTTCTGGTCCTTCATCTCGAACTCTGCGTCGATCCGGTTCTCGTCGCCTTCCTTGTATTTCTTCACGACGGTCCCCGTGATCGAGAGCGTGGCGCCCGGGAAGAGCTGCTTGCGGAACTCCGTCCCGAACTTTCGCGTGTTGCCGATCCCGACCCAGTCCGTGACGTAGCCGGACAGCACGCCGGCGCTGAACATGCCGTGACCGAACACGCTCGGGTAGCCGACCTTCTGGGCGATCGTGTCGTCGTGATGCATGGGATTGAAGTCACCGCTCGCGCCCGCATACCGCACGAAGTGCGTGCGGGACACGTTCTCTACCGGCGGCCAGCCGGAGATGACGTCCCCTTCGTCGATGTCTTCGAAATAGACCTGCTCGACCTTCGCCATGTCAGCTCGCCGCCTTTTCGGTCTGCGCGAGGATCGTGCGCGCGATCAGCACATCTTGCCCGCGCTGGTTGCTGAAGGTGCTCTCGGACACGATGAAGATCATCTTTCCGCCCGATTTCCCTTCCTTCTCGTAGACATCCGAGATCCGCGCGCGCGACGTGAGCGTGTCCCCAGCCTTGATCTCGCCGAGGTACTCGTACTCCTGGCCGGCGTGCAGGATGCGAAGCAGGTTCAACCCAAGCGATGCGAGCTTCGCGCCGCCCCCGCCGGTCGGCGCCGGCCAGTTCGCCTGCGCCATGGTGAACGTCAAGGGAACGGACGGGTCTTCGGAGAAATACGCCGGATTCTCGTCGAGGATCGCGCGCGCGAACTCCATCACTTTTCCGCGCTCGACGACCATCGTGCTGCCGCCCATCTCTGTTCCGATGATCGACTTGTCCACCATCACTGCCTCCCGGATATCGTTCGTGCGGAAGCATACGCACGGAGGCGAACGAGTGGCCATCGAAGTCGTCAAAGCCGAAGGCATCCACGTCATCACGATCAACCGCCCGGAACGCCGCAACGCGCTCGACCTTCCGCACTTCGGCGCGCTCGCGGACGCGTGGGTCGATTTCCGCGACGACCCGGATGCGCGTGTCGCGATCGTCACCGGCGTGGGCAACGACTTCTGCGTGGGCGCCGACCTGAAATCGTTCGTTCCGATGATCACCGAGAACATCGAAGATCTGGCGAGCGGCAAGAGCGAGATCCGGGCCGACGCGGGGCTCGTCGCCGTGTTGCGCGATTTCGACCTGTTCAAGCCCGTGATCGCGGCCGTCAACGGCACGTGCACGGCCGGCGGCATGGAGATGCTTCTGGGTACCGACATCCGCATCGCTTCCACCAACGCGCGCTTCGGTGTCGCCGAGCGGAAGCGTGGTTTGTTCCCGGGCGGCGGAACGACGGTTCGCCTCCCCCGCCAGATCCCGTTCCCCTGGGCGATGGAGATCCTCCTGACGGCGGAATTCATCGACGCGGAGGCTGCGCGCGCCGTCGGTATCGTGAACAAGGTCGTGTCCTCCGATGAGCTGCTCGACGAAGCGCACGCGTGCGCGCGACGCATCATGGCGAACGCACCGCTCGCGATCGAAGCCATCAAGCGCTCGGTTCTGACCGGTATGAACACGACGATGAAAGAGGCCTACAACTTCGAGCTGCAGATGGCGGCGGAAGTATTCATGACCGACGACGCCAAAGAAGGGCCGCGCGCGTTCGCAGAGAAGCGCGAGCCCGTTTGGAAACGGCGATGACCGCCGCCGAGCCGCTCCACGACGTCACGCTCAACCTGTGGGAGCCGACGTGGGCGGCACGCAAGGCCGTGCTCGTTCGGCACGGCGGACGGCTCAACTACGCGAACTTCATCGACAACGTGTGTGCCCTGTACGGGCAACGCACGGCGTTCGTGCTCGATCGCGTGCTCGATCTCCCCGGCTTCAAGGGTCACGTTCTCTCGTTCGACGACGTGCGCGCGCTCGTCGACCGGATGGCCTACGCGCTGCGCGCGCTCGGCGTGCAACGGGGCGATCGTGTCGGGCTGGTCACGCTCAACCGCATCGAGATGGCCTTCTGCAACTTCGCCGCCGCCAAGATCGGCGCTATCCCCGTTCCGATGAACTTCATGTTGCGCGGCAACGAGATCGAGCACATCGTTCAGAGAGCCGGCATCGAGCCGCTCGTCTGCGATCCCGGCGTGTTCGGCATGTCGATCAAAGACACGTCCGCGGTGCCGAGCGTGAAGAAATGGGCGATGGTCGGCGAGCACGTGCAAGACGGGATGGCGTCGATCCCCGCGTTGATGGCCGAGGCGAACGGACCCGTCGAAACAGTGCTTCCCGCCTCACGAGACGACGTCGCAGTGCTTTTTTTCACGTCCGGAACGACGGGGTTTCCGAAAGGCGCGATGTTGTCGCACGAGAACGTGATGATCTACGTCGACGTGCACGTTCGCTGGGCTGCGCGGCTGCAACCGAAGATGCCGAAGAGCTTGAACCGGCTGGCAATGCTGGTCATGCCCGTCGCGGCCGCGGCCGGTTACCAGCAGTTGCTGCTCAACATGGGGTTCGGCACGCCCGTGTATTTCTCGTCCCGGTTCGACACCGAAGACATCTTCGAAGTGGTCGATCGGTTGCGGCCGAGCGTCTTCAGCGGCTCGCCGGCCATGTATCGGATGTTGCTCGCCGCCGGCGCGGCGGATCACGACTGGACCTCCATCCGGACGTTCGGCGGCGGCGCCGACGCGTTCGACGACGACCTCGTTCGGAGCGTGCGCGCGCTGTCGGCTCGGCGAACGAGGTTGGGCTTCACGCGCCGGGCCATGTTCATCCGCGGATACGGGATGGCGGAAGCGAACTCCTACGTCGCGATGACGCCGCCCTTCGAAGCCGGCGACAACTGCTGCGGCTGGGTGCTGCCGCCGGTGAAGTACCGGATCGTGGACGAAGACGGACGCGACGTCCCGCGCGGGCAACCGGGCGAGCTGTTGCTCAAAGGCCGCAACCTCTTGAAGGGATATTGGAACGATCCCGAAGCAACCGCCGCCGCGTTCACCGCCGACGGTTGGTACCGCACCGGCGACATCATGCGCGTCGGCAGATGGCGCATGTTGTACTTCGTCGGGCGCTCGGCAGACATCATCAAGTCCGGTGGATACAAGATCAGCGCGAACGAGATCGACCAACACCTGACGCAGCATCCCTACGTCGAGCACGCGTCGGCGGTTGGGATCCCGCATCCGATCAAGGGCGAGCGTCCGTTCGCGGCGGTCAAGCTGCGCGCAGGCTCGACGACGTCGGCAGATGATGTCCTCGCATGGGCGCGCGACCGGATCGCCCCGTACAAATGTCCGCGCGCGATCGTGCTGATGGACGATATGCCGTTCACGATGAGCATGAAACCGAAGCGGCGCGAGGTGCGTGAGCGTTTGATCGCGATGCTGCCGGAGGC
>JBHELL010000168.1:0-8655 GCA_046263075.1 Actinomycetota bacterium
CCATGACCATGTCCGCGCCTTCCTCCAGGTCTCGCTCTGCCTCGCGGACCGCTTCGCCGGCGTTCGCGGGATCCATCTGGTACGTCGTTCGGTCGCCGAAGCGCGGACCGCACTCGGCGGCATCGCGGAACGGGCCGTAGAAGGCGCTCGCGAACTTGGCGGCGTAGCTGAGGATCGCGGTGTCGATGGAACCTTCGCGGTCGAGCGCGTCGCGTATCGCAGCGACCTGACCGTCCATCATCCCGCTGGGCGCGACGACGTCGGCGCCCGCCGTCGCCTGCGCCATGGCGATCGAGCGATAGCGGTCCAGCGTCGAGTCGTTGTCGATGGTTCCGTCGTCGCGCACGATCCCGCAATGACCGTGGTCGGTGTATTCGTCGAGACAGAGGTCGGCGATCAACACGAGATCGTCTCCGGCCTCGGCGCGCGCCTCACGCAGCGCCCGTTGAACGATGCCGTCTTCGCGATCCGCATGCGATCCCGTCGCATCCTTGAGCGCGGGGATCCCGAACAAGATCACCGCGGGGATACCGAGCCCCGCGATCTCGGCGACCTCTTTCCGCAACGATTCGAGCGAATGTTGCGCGTGCCCCGGCATGCTCTCGATCGGAGCAGGCTCGGCGATGCCTTCCTTGACGAAGAGCGGCGCGACGATGTCGTCGACCTTCAGGGTCGTTTCCCGGACGAGCCGCCGCATCGCCGCGGTCCGCCTCAGCCGACGCGGCCGGGATATGGGGAAGCCGGCCATCGTTGAAACCCTACCGACCTCGACGCTTCGTCGCGACCCCGACCACGGCGTCCAGCAAGCCCTCGATCGTGTGTCGAGAGGCGACGGCGGAAACGCGGAGCCCCGCAGCGCGCGCGGCGGCCGCTGTGACGGGACCGATGCAGACGATCTTCGTCCGCCCGTCCGGTTTATCCCCAACCAGCTTCATGAACGCGCGCACGGTTCCGCCGCTCGCGAACGTGATGACGTCGATGTCGCCGGCGAGGACGGCTCGGCGGACCGCAGGATCGATGCGCGATGCACCGCGCAACCGGTAGGCGACAACGCGTTGGATCGTCCACCCTTTCGCGCGAAGCGCCTCGTCGAGGCCCGGTTCCACCTTGTCGGCGCGCGCGAGCAGCACGCGCCCTTCCCCGCGCGGGAACGCGCGTGCCACTGCGTCGGTCGTGAACGTCGGAGGGATGAGGTCCGCGGTGATGCCGATCGCTTCGAGCGCCTCCGCCGTTCCCGGCCCGATCGCGCAGACCGAGACGTTCGCGAGCGCGCGCGCGTCTCCGCCGGCGGCTCGCAGGCGGTGCGCGAACGATGCAACGCCGTTCGCGCTCGTGAAAACCGCCCACGAATAGGAGCGCAACCGCGAGATCGCCTCGTCGAGCCGCGCCAACGACGCCGGCGGCCCGATCGTTATCGCGGGAGCCTCGACCGCATCGGCGCCGAGCGCGCGCAATCGCGCCGAAAGCTCCGACGCTTGCTCACGCGACCGCGTCACGAGCACGCGAACACCCGAGAGCGGCCGCCTGTCCCAGCCACCCAGCACGTCGCGGAGCCGCACGACGTCGCCGACCACCGTCACCGCAGGCGGCTTGACGCGCGCGCGCAGCGACCGAAGCGATGCGCGAGAGGGGTGCAGTCACGACCCGCTGCGACGGAAGCGTCGCATCGGCGATCACGGCTGCAGGCGTGGACGGCAGCTTGCCGTTCTCGATCAAGCTCGCGGCTGCATCGCCGAGCCGCTCGACCCCCATCAGCAGAACGACGGTATCCGCGCGCGCGAGCGCTTCCCAGTCAAGTGCGTCGCCTGCGCCGCCGCGTGCCGCGTGTGCGGTCGCGATGGCGACCGATGCTGCGGCGTCTCGATGCGTCACCGGGATCCCCGCAGCTGCCGGTCCGGCGATCGCCGACGAGACCCCCGGCACGATCTCGAACGGGATGCGCGCGTGGTGAAGCGCTTCGGCTTCTTCTCCTCCGCGTCCGAACACGAACGGATCGCCCCCCTTCAGACGCACGACTGCTTTCCCGGCGCGCGCGCGCTGCACGAGCAGCCGGTTGATCTGGGTCTGCGTGCGCACGTGCTCGCGCGGGCGCTTGCCGACGTCGATCAGCTCTACGTCCGAACGCGCGAAACCGATGAGCGACGATGCACCGAGCCGGTCGTACACCACCACGTCGGCCGCGCGCAGCAGCTCGAGACCTCGCACCGTGATCAGCCCCGGATCCCCCGGCCCGGCGCCGACGAGCGCAACGGACCCGAGCGCGCGACGGCGCGGCGCCGGCGCGCGACGGCGCGGAGCCATCAGAACGTTGGCATCAGAGCGACGCGATGATCTCCGCTGCGCCGAGCGCGCGCATCCGGTCGGCGAGCTCGATCGCGACCTTCTCCGGGTTATCGCCTTCGGCCTGCTCGGTCACGATGCTCTTGCCGTCCGGCGAGCCGACGAGCCCACGCAGCCGCACATGCTCTCCTGCGCATTCCGCCAGCGCCGCGAGCGGGAGGTTGCAGCTGCCGCCGAGCTCGATCATGAACGCGCGTTCCGTCTCGAACGCGGTCCGCGAGTCGGCGTCCTCGAGCTGGGCCAGCGCGGCCCGCATCATCTTGTCGTTGGAACGGCACTGCACGGCGAGCGCGCCTTGTCCCGGAGCGGGAAGCATGACGTTGATCGGCAGGATCTCCGCGACGCGATCGGCTCGACCGAGTCGCCGGAGACCGGCGAGCGCGACGACGAGCGTCTGAACGTCTCCGTCCGTCAACTTCCGCAACCGCGTGTCGACGTTCCCACGGATCGGCGTCGGCACGAGCCCGCGGCCGAGCGCGAGCAGCTGCACCGCGCGCCGCATCGAGGATGTTCCGACGGATGTCCCGGGCTGCAGCGACGACAATCCAAGGCCGTTGCGCGTCAACAGCGCGTCGCGCGGGTCTTCGCGCTTCGGGATCGACGCGAGGACGATGCCGCCGGCGCTTTCGACGGGAAGATCTTTCGCGCTGTGCACGGCGAGGTCGATCTTGCCGGTGGCAAGCGCTTCTTCTATGTCTGCGACGAACAGGCCCTTTCCACCCATCGCCGGGACCTCGCCCTCGATGCGGTCGCCTTGGGTCGTGACCGGGACGAGCTCGAAGTTGCGGTGGGTGATCACCTTCGACACCGCTTGGCGAACCGCTTCGGCCTGCGCGAGCGCGAGCATGCTTCCTCGCGTCCCCACGCGCAACACACTTCGCGGCATCTAGCGCTCCTCCCCGTCGTCGAGCGCGAAGAGCTTACGCAAGGACCGGGCGAGTGTCTCCCCCTCGGCCGTCCCGGCCGTTTCTTTCAACGCTTCAACGATCCGGTGTTGGATCTTCGCCACGACCGAACGCGTGGCCCCATCGGCAGAGCCGCCCTGTCGTGTTGCCTCTTCACGGAAGACTGCGAACTTCGCAGTGACCGCGCGAAGGAGCGGCGCGATCGCATGGGCGCGTTGCCATGCAACGAACTTCGGCACCTCGGCGCGGATCAGCGCGCGCACACGTTCGATCTCGCTCTGTTGCGCCGGATCCGGCACGAGGATCGGACGCAGATCGTCGATGTCGAGCACGCGCACGCCCGGCTCGCTCGCGAGCCCGGGCTCGACGTCGCGAGGGACGGCAAGATCGATGAGGACGAGCGGACGGTCGCGCGGGACGATCATGTCGTGCGTGATCACCGGCTCGGCGCTTCCGGTCGAGGTTATGACGAGATCCGCACGCGCGATCGCATCACCGAGCGTTTCGAACGCCACCGCCGAGCCGCCGACGCGCGCAGCGAGGGAACGCGCGCGGGCGAGCGTGCGATTGACGATCACCACGCCGGCACCTCGAGCAGTGAGTCCGGCTGCGGCGACTTCACTCATCTCACCTGCGCCGAGCACGACTGCTTCCTTCGAAGACAAGGGGCCTAGGGTCGCCTCCGCAAGCTCTACGCCGGCCGTTCCAACGGTCGAGGCGTTGCGCGAGATGTCCGTGTCTCTCCGCGCGCGCCTTCCAACCTTGATGGCGTCGCGGAAGAGCCTCGACAAGGTGACACCGGCGGTACGTTCTTCCACGGCGGCGGCGAGCGCCCGCCTCACTTGCGTCAGGATCTGTTGCTCGCCGATCACCATCGAATCGATCCCCGACGTAACGGCGAACAGATGCTCGACGGCGTCTGCCTCGTACATCGTGTAAGTCCGGCCGACGAAGTCCGCCGGATCGACGTGGTGGAACTCCGCGAGGAACGTTCGCAATGCGCCAAGCCCGTCGGGGAACGCGTCGACGTCGGCGTAAACCTCGAAGCGGTTGCAGGTCGAAAGGATCACGGCTTCGCGCACGTGCTGCGACGACCGGGCAGCGAACAAGGCTTTGGGAAGTTCGGAAGGATCGACGGCGAACCGTTCGAGGAGGTCGAGCGGGGCTGTCTTGTGATTGAGCCCGACGACGAGCACACCCATGCCGGCGCCTAGTCTACGGGCGGGTGCTCTTCGATGCGCTCGCCGTCAGCTTCTTTCCACGCCTGACGCCGTCGACGGCAACCTTGCGCTGCTCGTAGAAGGACAGGATCTGCAGCTCGATGGAGAGATCGACCTTACGAAGAGATACATCGTCTGGAACCTGCAACACCGTTGGAGCGAAGTTGAGGATGCTCTTGACGCCCGCCGAGACCAAACGGTCCGACGCCTTCTGCGCGGCGGCGGAGGGCGTTGCGATGATCCCGATAGAAACGTTGCGCTCCTTCACGATGCGCTCGACGTCTTCGAAGTCTTCGACCTTCATGCCGCCGTCGACGTCTTCGCCGATCTTGCCCGCGTCGATGTCGAAGAGTGCGACGATGCGGAACCCGCGCTCGCCGAACCCTTTGTAGTTCGCAAGCGCGCGCCCGAGGTTTCCTACGCCGACGATCGCGCAGTTCCAGTCTTGCGTGAGACCCAGCTCGCGGCTGATCTGGTAGACGAGGTACTCGACGTCGTAGCCGACCCCGCGCGTACCGTAGGACCCCAAGTAGGAGAGGTCTTTGCGGACCTTCGCGGAGTTCACTCCGGCCGCATCGGCGAGTCCCTCGCTCGACACGGTTTGGATGCCGCGCTCGGTCAGGTCGACCAGGCTGCGTAGGTACAGCGGCAACCGTGCGACGGTGGCTTCCGGGATCGCGCGCTCTCTCATGTGGACGTGCTCATCTTAGGCGCTTGTGAGCGCAGTCACAAACGCGGAACGGCTCGCAAGGGAGGTAAAACCGCAGGTCAGAGGAGCTGCTTGAGGGCTCGCCGGAGCGCGCGCGGGTCGATCGGCGCTTCCGCTACGACCACGCCATCGACCTCGATGACCGGGATCCGGAGCACGTATCGGTCGTCCCACGCCGTCTCGTAGCCGACCCCCCACCCGTCGAGCAGGCCGGCAGCTTCCTCGCACAGGTGGCACCCGTCGCGCGTGTAGAGCAGAACGCGGCTCACGTCGGCGACTCGCCCGGTTCTTGGACGCGACGGCGTGGAGGCCGGGACGCCAGGAGTAACCCGGCGAACATCACGATGACCCCGACGGCCAAAGTGACGGAGAATGCCGCTCCTTCGGCGAGCCGCTCCAGCGCGGTGCTGCCGATCGCGACGATCGTGACCCCGAGCGCGATCAGAAGGTTCGCGCGGACGCGCTCACGCGGCGGCGCGACACCGGCTCGGCGCCGTGATGTCCAGACGGCGATGCCGACGACGAGGAAGTAGGCGGGGATCGAGTACCACTGCGCGAGCCACCTGATGTCGCCGTGGCCGAGCCAGGCAACGCGGCCGAGCGGGATGTCGCGGTCCCCGACGATCGATGGGTTCACGCCCGTCGAGAAAACCTTGTAGAACGCCCATCCCGTTCCAACGGCTACGCCGGCAGCCCCGCCCGCAGTCAGCGCGCGATCGCGCAACAGAGCCACGCTTCCGAGCGCGAGCCACGGAACGGTCAGCAGTGCGCCGAACAACCAGTAGAGGCGATACAGCGTCGGGTCCCATCCGTCGCCGCCGACCGCGAGCGCGACCGCGAGCGTTGCAACCGCGAACTCGGCGAGCGCAACACCCCACGCGAGCTGGTACGTCCGCTTCCGTCGTGCGAATTGCCGCAGGACGAGCACCGAGAATGCGGCGCTGATGAAGCACGCGAGGATCGGGAAGACGACCACGTCAGTCTTTCGCCGGGTCCTCTTCGCGGAGCGCGCGCCGCAGCACTTTGCCCGTGAGCGTGTGCGGCAGCTCGGCGACGAATTCGACGACCTGGGGACATTTGAAGCGCGCGAGCGACCGTTTGCAATGATCGATGATCTCTTCTTCGGTCGCGCGCTCCCCCGGTTTCAGAACGACGACCGCCTTCACCGCTTCACCCGTGTACGGATGCGGCACACCGACGACGGCGCAATCGGCGATCTTCGGGTGACGGTAGAGCACATCTTCAACTTCGCGCGGGTACACGTTGAACCCCGAAACGATGACGAGGTCTTTCTTCCGATCGACGATGTGCAGGTACCCGTCGTCGTCGGCATACGCAACGTCGCCTGTGTGCAGCCACCCACCCCGCCTCGCGGTTTGCGTCTCCGCATCCTGACGCCAGTAGCCCCCGAACACGTTCGGCCCGCGAACGACGATCTCGCCGGGATCACCTTCCTCGACGTCGTTGTCTTGTTCGTCGACCAGCCGCAGCTCGATCCCGGGAAGCGGCTTCCCGATCGAGCCGGGCTTCGGCCGGTCTCCCGCCGCCGTCGAGGTGAGCACGGGCGACGATTCGGTGAGGCCGTACCCTTCCCATATCGCGATGCCGAGCCTGCGCTCGAACTCCTCGAGTACGGGGCCCGGCAGTCCCGACGCGCCGGATATGGCGAGCCGGATCGACGACAGATCGCGACGCTCGACGCCGGGCGTCGACAACCAGGCGATGAACATGGGCGGCGCGCCGGGCAGGACGGTGACGCGATGCCGTTCGATTGCGTCGAGCGAAGCGACCGGGTCGAACCGTTCCTGCAACACGGCCGTGGCTCCGCTCCTCAGTGTGAGACCAAGGATCGCGTTCAGCGCGTAGATGTGGAACAGCGGCAGGGCGACCAGAACGACGTCTTCGCCGCTTTCGGCGAGCCGCGGGATCTTCGAGATCTGATCGAGATTCGCGATGAGGTTGCCGTGCGACAGCATCGCGTCTTTCGGCTTCCCCGTCGTTCCGCTGGTATAGACGAGCGCCGCCAGATCTTCCTCTGTGGTTTGCGTTTCACCGTTCGAGACACCTTCCCGACGGCAGAGCTGGTCGAACGTCATGGTCCCCACGGATGCGGTGTCCCCGACGACGACGACATGCTCGAGCATCGGCAAGGTGTTCACGAGACCGGCAACCGACCCGATGAACGGCGCGGCGACGATCACCGCGCGCGCCTCCGCGTCGGCGACGATGTAGGCGACCTCTTCCACGGTGTACATCGTGTTGAGCGGTACGGCGACGCCACCGGCGTGCACGATTCCGAAGTAGCTCGTCACGAACTCGGGGATGTTGTGGACCATGACGCCCACGCGATCACCCTTGCGCACGCCGAGCTGCCGCACACCCGCGGCGACCTTCTCGATGTCGCCCCACAGGTCTTCGTAGCTCTGACGGTGGTCGTGGAAGATCAGCGCGGCCTTGGTGCCGTCGCGCGCGGCCGCGGTGTGGACGATGTCGGCAATGTTGACGCGATCAGCCAAGGAAAGCTCCTCGTGCGCGCAGCTCCCGCTGAACGGCGCCCACGTCGAGCGCGCGCGTCGTCGTCCTCGCGCGCGACGCGAGCGCGGCGGCCACGCCGGCAGCTTCACCGATCGCCATCGACGGCGCGATCACGCGCGTCGAGGCGAGCGCTTCATGCGTCGCGCTGATGCAGCGCCCCGCAACGAGCACGTTGTCCAGATCCCTCGCCATGAGCGACCGTAACGGTACCTGGTAGTACGCCTCCGGTTCGAGCCACACGTAGCGCGTGTCCTTGCCCTCGGTATGGAACTCCTGCGGCCAAGCGCCGCACGCGATCGCATCGTCGAATCGCGCAGCACCGAGGACGTCCTCGCTCGTGAGGACATAGTCGCCGTCCGCACGCCTCGTCTCTCGCACGCCGAGCTGCGCCGGCGTATCGCCGAACCACGCGCGCTCGAGCCCGGGCATGTTCTCGATCAGGAACCGGCCGGCCTTCTCGGCTTCGGCACGTCCGGCGATCTCGGCTGCCGTCGCCTCGAACAGGTCGGTCATGTCCGGCGCGTGCCCGTTCACGGCGATCCGCGTCATCGCGCCGTAGACCTCTCCCGCGCGCGGCGTCGGCAGGACGGCTCCGCCCGCGCGCGACAGGTCCCATCGAGGCTCTTGTCCGACCGTCCGCATCAGCTCGACGAGCCTGTCGAGCCCCGCCGCGTATGCGGCGCCGACGTCGACGTTGCCCATCACGAACTGCATCGAGGGGTACTGCCGCGGCTCGCCGCCGGCGGTCGCGGATCCGGCGTGGTGAACGAGGTCTGCGTCACCGCTCGCGTCGATGAACACCGAGCCGGTGATCGCGCGCGGTCCGTGCTTCGTCCCGACGACGACCGCGTCGACCGACGAGCCGCTGCGCACGGCGTCGACAACGGATGCGTGCAACAGCGGCGTCAGGTTCTCGGTCCCGGTGACCCACCGGTCTGCTTGGACC
>JBHELL010000169.1:0-21454 GCA_046263075.1 Actinomycetota bacterium
GCTTCGCGCGCTCGGCGGCGATGCGGATGTCGCACGCCATCGCGTGACACAAGCCGGCGCCCTCGGCAGGACCATTGATCGCCGCGATCACCGGCACGTCGAGCGCGCGCACCCCGAGGAACTTCGGATAGAAGCGCCGCATCTTCTCCCGCATCGCCGGGATGCTCGCGTCCGGCCCCGGCTGGATCCAGGAAAGGTCGCCGCCGGCGCAGAACGCAGGCGGTGCTCCGGTCACGATCACGGCGCGCAGGGCTTCGTCGTCGCCGAGCGACTCGACGATGGACGCGAACGCATCCGTCAGCTCGCGGTCCATGGCGTTGCGGATCTCGGGCTTGTTCAGGGTGAGGACGGCGACGGCGCCGTCACGCTCGACGAGAACGGGGTCGGGCATCCAAACCTCCCAGGGTCGGCGACAGCCTACCGGCGGTGGCCGGGCGAACCGGACGAAACCACACCGCTGTAACTCAGGAGGGTCCGGCGTGGTCGAAACGTTCAGAAGGGAAGGGGGTGACTAGATGTACAACTTCGCGATCGTTGCACTGCTCGGGCTCGCCACATGGAAGTTCGTTGGCATGCTGCTCGGGTTGCTCAAGATCGATCTGGACTCCTCCGTCCGCGCGTTCCTGACGCTCGGTATCGGCGTCCTCGCCTGCGAGATCATCGACTACTCGGTGTTCGCGCATTGGGGCGTCGGTCTCCGCGCTTCGTGGATGGGCGACGTGTTCACGGGACTGATCGTTGGTGGTTTCGCGTACGTATGGCACTACGCCCTCGGCGTGGTCGAGGCATACGGCCGTCATCACCGCGACGAAGCCCGCGCGATCGAAGGTCGCCGCGTGGCGTAAGACCCCCCGTAGGAAATCAGAAAGGGCCGGCTTCCCCGGTCCTTTCTGCGTTAGGGCTCGAGATAGATGAAGCCGTAGCCTTCGTCGCGAAACGAGATCCGCGCTTGGCCGAGCGCGACGTCCCAGTCTCCTTTGCACGCGGGGTCGCTCTGCTCCATGCCGTGGTCGGCGAAGAGCACGCACGCGGTGCGGTCGTCCCCCCACCCGATGCCGTCGACGATCTCACCCATCCTCGCATCGGTGTCGCGCAGGCCCGCGTAGCCGACCTCCGAATGCGGCCCGCCCGCATGGTTGGCGGCGTCGGGCAGGATCAGGTTGACCCACATCAGCGCCGGATGCTGGGTCCACACCTGCGTCGCTTGCTGCACCGCGAGATGATCCGCAGAGCTCGACCACCCGTACTCGGGGATCGACATGAACGACGTCGTCGAGCCGGGAACGTCGGCCGGCGCCGGAACGCTCGCTTGCAGCGCCGCCCAGCCCCCCGCCGCGCGCACGAGATCGAAGGTCGCATAGCTCGCCCCCCGATCGGCGGGCTCGTTGATCGCCGCGGTGAAACCGTCGACGGCTTCGAACACCGTCTGCACGCGCGTCGAGATCTTGTCCCGCGCTTCGTGCCACGTCTCGGGGGAATTCGCGACGATCTGGCGACCGGTCACGCGGTCGAAGTAGAAGTTGTTCAAGACGCCGTGCGTTCCCGGATGACACCCGGTCGCGCCGGTCGTGTGGTTCGCGAGCGTGACGCTCGGGAAGCTCGCGATGCACCCGTGCCGGAACGTCGTGCCGGCATCCATCAACCGAGCCACGGTGGGCAGCTCGCCGGACGCCGCCATCTCGTAGAGCACGTTCGCGTTCGTGCCGTCCCAAAGGAACGCGACGACGCGTCCGGGCGCGGCGTCGATGAGATCGTCGAGCGGCTCGCCTTCAGCGTGCGCGACGCGCGCGCCGGCGAGCGCGGCGATGGTGGGTCCGACGTTGACCATCCTCGCGACGCGATCGGCGATGCCGAGCTGCTTCACGCCTGCGCCGGAGACGATCAGCGGCGCGCGCGACTGCACGACGTCGAGGGAGCCGTGCTCCCCGCGATGACCTCCACGCTCTTCCCAGTTGTGAGCGGGCGTGTGAACGACGGCGATATCGGGCGCGCGATCGTCTGCGAACAGATGCTCGACGTTGTCGTACGCGAACGGGTAATGGTTGCGCGCGTTATCCGGACGGAGCTCACGCAGCTCCGACGATAAGGGTGCGAACGCCGCGGGATCCTGGCGCTCGAGCGGGTTCGCGCCGCGCACCCACCGAACCTCACCCTTCGAGAACCCCACGGAGCCACAACGCGCATGCGCCTCGATGATCCCATCGCGTGCGCACAACGCGAGATCGACGACATGTGCGAGCTCATCGGAAAGAAGCACGCCGAGCGCGTCGTCGAGCACACTCACGGCGCGCACTATACTCGGCACGTGACGGTGATCTTGCACGTCGTTCCGCACACCCACTGGGACCGCGAGTGGTACGAGCCGTTCGAGGGCTACCGGTTCCGTCTCCTGCGCGTCGTCGACCGCTTGCTCGGCGTTCTCGAAACGGATCCAGGCTTCCGTCACTTCAACTTCGACGCGCAAACCGCTGCGATCGAGGATTACCTCCAGGTACGTCCCCATGCGGAGCCGCGCGTCGCGCGCGCGGTCCGTGAAGGTCGGCTCGCCGTCGGACCGTGGCGCATCTTGATGGATGAGTTCCTCTGCTCGCCGGAGACGATCGTGCGCAACCTGCAGCAGGGCGCCGCGACGGCTCGGCGGCTCGGCCGCCAACAACGCATCGGATACATCCCCGATTCGTTCGGGCACATCTCGCAGATGCCGCAGCTGCTGCGATTAGTGGGGCTGACCGACGCGGCTGCGTGGCGCGGCGTCCCGCGCGCGGTCGACCGCACGGTGTTCCGCTGGGAGGCGCCGGACGGCTCGTCGGTGCGGACGCTGTACCTCGCGACGTCGTACTCCAACGGCGTCGGCTTGCCGACGTCCCCCGACGAGCTCATCGATCGCGCCGCGCGCATCGCGAACGGGCTGGAGCCGTTCGAACCGGGCGCGGCATTGCTGGTCATGAACGGCACCGACCACCGCGGCCCGGAAGAGCACCTCCCTGAGGTGTTCGAGAAAGCCAACGCGTCGCAGGACCGCTTCGAGTTCCGCATCGGCAGCCTGGAGGAGTACCTCTCGCTCGCCGGTGAGCCCCAGATCACGTGGCGCGGCGAGATGCGCTCCGGCGCGCGCGCGAACCTGCTGCCCGGCGTTCTCAGCGCGCGGATGCCACTGAAACGAGCGGAGTTCGCTGCGTCGTCGAGCCTCGAGCGTTACGCCGAGCCGCTGCAAGCGATCGCAGGCACCGACACCGGCACCTTCCTCGACCTCGCATGGCGCGCGCTGGTCGAGAACTCGGCGCATGACTCGATCTGTGGCTGCGGGATAGACGCCGTCGCCGATCAGGTACATGCGCGCTACGTCGAAGCCGCGCGTATCGCCGAGCTCGTCGCGACCGACGCGTTCTCCGTGCTGTCGAGCCGCATCGACGCGAGTGCGCTGGGCGGCGAAGGCGTCGTCGTCTTCAACCCGTCGCCGCGTGCGCGCGCCGGGCTCGTCGAAGTGACCCTCATGGGCGCGCCGCGCCGGCTCTCGATGCGCGCGCCGGACGGAACGTTGCTCCCCGCGCAGGTGCTCGAGACGCGTGAGAACGTCGCGTACGACACGACGATGACTGCGCCACAGTTCCGAAAGCTCGTCGCCGAGGTGAACCTGCGCGCGATCGGCGCCCTCTTCATCAACGACATCCGCGTCGAGCCGGGACGCATCCCGCAGGTGATCCTGGAGCTCGGCCCCGTCGAACAGCCGGGGTTCGACATCGAAGCAGCGCGCGCGATGGTCGAAGCCACGATCGCGCGCCACCCGCGCGGCCGTTTCCGCGTCACCGGCGTAGGACCGCCGCTGGTGCGCGCGCTGGTGCAGACGCCTGCGATCGGCGGGCTCGGCTGGACGACGCTCGACGCGGTCGCCGATCCCGCCGAGCCTCCCGCGCCCGCACGCGCAGAAGGCGATCACCTCACCAACGGGATCGTCGACGTTCGCGTCGATGCGTCCGGCCGAGTCACGATCGAAGGCGACGGCGCGCGCTTCGAGGGCGCGCTCGCGTTCGAAGACGGCGGCGACGCAGGCGACGAGTACAACTACTCCCCGCCGGCGAAAGACTTCATCGTCGCCGAGCCTTTCGAGCCTGCCGTCGTAGACGTGATCGAAGATGGGCCGTTGCGCGCCACCCTCCGGGTACAGATCCGCTACCGGCTGCCGGCGTCGCTCACCGGCGCGGGCTCCGGGCGCGCGCGCAAGGCGGTCGTCGTCCCCATCACGATCGACCTGTCGCTGCATGCCGGAGAACCTTTCCTGCGCGCGACGATCGAGGTCGACAACACGGCGCGCGACCACCGGCTGCGCGCGCTGTTCCCGATCGTGGCCGGCCGGTCACACGCAGACGGTGCGTTCGACGTCGTCGAGCGTGGTCGCGTCGCCGAAGGTGGCGACCACGAGGCCGGCATGCCGACCTTCCCGTGCAGGCGGTGGGTCGACGTCTGCGACGGCTCGACGGGGCTGGCCGTGTTCCATCGCGGGACGCCGGAGTACGAGCTGCGCGAAGACGCGCTCGCGGTGACGTTGCTGCGAAGCGTCGGGTACTTGTCGCGCAACGGGCTCGCGACGCGCGCAGGCGCGGCGGGTCCGGTGCTCGAGACGCCCGGCGCGCAATCGATCGGACGTCACGAGATCGAGATCGGTCTGTATCCGCACCAAGGCGATTGGCGCGCCGCGCGCGTGCACGATGTCGCGGAATCATTCACGTACCCGTTGCGCGCGACGGCCGCGCGCGCGCATCCCGGCGAGTTACCACCCGTCGCCGAGCCGCTGCGTCTCGAGCCGCCGAGCCTTCAGCTGTCGGCGCTGCACCGGGACGGAGATGCGGTGGTCGCGCGATTCTGGAACGCGTCGCCCGACGCGGTGGACGCTCGCGTCCTCGTCGATGCACCACTTCCGAACGCGCGCGCGACGGTGGTGGGTCTGATCGGCGACGAGCTCACGCAGGCCGCTACCCAGGATGGTGGCGTAAGGCTCCCGATGCGCCCGTGGGAGATCGTGACCATGCGACTCAGTCGCTCGTAGCGGAGTCGCGGCGCGCGCGCCGCTCGTCGATGTACGCGAGCAGTCGTTTCCCTTCGTCCGACTCCATCAGAACGTCGAGGTGCGCGCGCACCGCCGCGACCACTTCGCGCGCGTCGGCTTCAGGTCCCGCCACGCGGATCAACGTGTGATCCGACTGCGGATACGACCCGATCGAGGTCGAAGGGAAACGCGCTTGCAGCTCGGCAAGGACCTTCGCGACCGTTGATTCGAAGAACGGGTGAACGATCTCTTCGCTGTGGCGCGGTTCCGAAACCGGCTGCAGGTAGCGCGGCTCGACGATCGATGTGAAGATCGCTTGCAGCTCGCGCGGGGGTCCGGGCAGAACCACGATCCGCGTCGAGCCCCTCGTCGCAACGACGGCGGGGATGTAGCCGCCGGGAACGGCGACGACCTCCGCGCCTTCCGGCGCGAGCTCCATCTTGCGCAGCGCGTCGAACCCCCATTGATCGCCGGTGAAGCCTTGCCCTTCGATCCGTCCGACGATCCTGTCGACCCACCCGCGCAACACCGGCGACGGTTCGAGCGAGCGTCCGAGCGCGGCTGCGACGCCCTCCATCGTCCGATCGTCGTGTGTCGGGCCCAGGCCGCCGCACACGAACACCATGGGGAACGACTGGTCGAGCGCGCGCGTCAGCTCGCCGGCGATCGCGTCGGGGTCGTCTGAGACGATCGTGACCTTGCGCACGCGGTGACCGCGTTCGGTCGCGCGCATCGTGATGAAGTGCGCATTCGCATCCTGCACGTGGCCCGAGAGGATCTCGTCGCCTACGACGATCACCGCGATCTCCATCCGGCGCAGGATACGGCCGCGAGCGGCCGGTACGATACCGGCACATGATCGTACGATGCGGACGCTGTCGCGCCGAGCTCGAAGTCTCGGGTCCCGGTGAGTTCTTGTGCCCGAGCTGCGGCACTCGAAACGCGGTGCGCGGACAAGAGCCCCCGCCGTCACCGTTCGCAGATCTCGGCGGCGGAGCAGCGTCGAACGCGCCTCCCGCCAACATCAGATGGGTCTCGTGCCCGTCGTGTCGCTACAGGTTCGCCGTGGGTGAGGTGGTCGAAGTCCCCTGCCCGGTTTGCGGCGAGCAGATCACGCTCGAACCGCCCACTGCGAGTGATCTTTAAGCACAGGCTGTCGTAACAAGAACGAACGATAAGAAGATCCTGAGCGAGGCAGGAGAACCGAGCACTTCGGCGAATCCGCAGACTAGAGACGTCCGGCGCGTCGGGATGGATATCCACGAACGAACGTGCTGGACGTGAGGGGCAGGACGGCATAGCGTCGGAGGCCGTAATGAACGGCAGACCGGGTGACACGGTAAGCCTCGCGCACGCGCAGGACATCATCCGCGACCTCGAAGCAGACCTGCGTTGGACGCTCGAGTCGGTAGAGGTTCTCACGCGCAACGGTTGTCACCGTCAAGCGGTGGAGATCCTCCAAGCGCAACGACACGATCTCGATGAAGTCGTAACGCTGTTGTCGTTCGATGCCGGCATTCGCCGTCGCCGGATCAGCGCGGGCGCGCGCAGTTTCATCGCAGCGGCAGCGGCGGCGGTGGTCGTTCTCGCCGTCGGCCTCGCCGCGATGCGTGGCTCCGGTGTCGGTTCGTCGCGACCGGTCGCGATCGCTCCGACGGTGAAGCACGGGAGCAACCAAACGGCCGTCGCTACATCGGCGCCGGTGCACGCCGTTCGCACCCGACACGCAGTGACGCCTCCTACGCACGCGGCGCCTCCGTCGAAGGTGCGGATGCAGACCCCGTCGTTCTCGAACCGGTTCGCGACGTCGATCCGGGCGGACGGACCTGAGCTCGCGCCGACGATCGGGACGCCGGCGCCGCCGCCTGCGACGATCCCGCCGTTCCTGCCGCACGTTCCGAGCTGACCAACCGGCGCACCGGTACGGCCCGCGCGCTAGCGTCTCGACCGATGCGTCGTTCCTCGTTCGCGTTCCTTCTCCTTATCGCGTCGCTTGCTGCGCCGGCTCCCCGCGCGTCGGCGGCCGGGCAGACACTCACACTCGTACCGGCCGCAGGCACCTTGCTCTCCGTCGTCGGGACGTACCCGCACGACCCGTCGGTGTGCCCGCAGAAGCAAGCACCGCCCTTGCGCGCGCGCTACCGCGGAACGCTCACGCTTTCGTTGAACGGCAAGGCCGTCCGCGTCGTCGAGTCCACCGCGTTCGAGACGTACCTGCGCGGGCTCGCCGAAGTTCCGTCATCGTGGCCTGAGGAAGCGTTGCGCGCGCAAGCGATCGCCGCGCGCTCTTACGCGTTGCACGCATTCCGTCGCAAGAGCGGAGGTGCGTTCGACATCTGCTCCACCGACGCGTGCCAGGTCTATCGCGGCGCGACGACCGAGCTCGGCGCGTTCGGCGAGCGATGGGTCGCGGCCGTGACGTCTACCAAGTCGCGCGTGCTCACCTATCGGGGCGGCGTCATCGAAGCCTTGTACTTCTCGACGTCCGACGGTACGACGGGCCGCTCCTTCCCCGGCGGCACGCCGCAGCCGTACTTCCCGTCCGTCTCCGGCGAGGACGGCGATGCGCCGCTCGCGCGATGGACCGTCCGGGTCCCGTTCGCAGATCTCGGGCCGATCTTGCGCGCGGCCGGCGCATGGCGCGGCGGTGCGATCCGAAGCGTCACGTCGTCATCGAGCGGCATCACCGTGAGCGACGGCGCCCGTTCGACGGCGATCGCGCGGCTCGACGTGAAAAGCGCGCTGAACCGGCAAGCGGTGTGCGTGTTCCCGACTCGGTACCCGACGAAAGGGGCGGCGGATGGAGGGAAGCTGCCCTCGACGGTCCCCGGCAGCACGTTCTCGTTGTCGACGAGCGCCGGAGCGCTCGTGCTCACCGGCAGAGGGTGGGGCCACGGCATCGGGATGTCGCAGTGGGGCGCGCGATCCCTCGCCGCGCGCGGCCGCACGGCGACGGAGATCCTTTCCCATTACTACGGGCCGGCTCGCATCACGCCGGCCGCCGATCCCGGCTCGATCCGCGTGCTCGCGGCCGACGGCTTGTCATCGGTGAGCATCACGGCGAACGGACCGTTCACGGCGCGCACCTCCGACGGGCGCGCGGTCAGCGGAGATGCGCTGCGCGTGCTCGGCGGGTCGTCGCTGCAGATCCTCCACGGGAGCGGCTCGGCGTTGAAGCCGCTGCTGTCGATCGTGCCCGTCCGCGACCACATCGAGCAGTCGAGCGGCGCGCCCGTCACGATCGAGTTCACGCTGTCGAGCGCGGCGCGCGTGTCGCTTACGGTGACGAAGGATGGGAAGCAGGTGTATGCGTTGCCGGCGGTGTCGATGACGAGGGGCGCGCAGGGACTCGAGGTGACGCTCGATCCCGGAACGTACTCCGCCGTCCTGCATGCAACAGACGGCATCGACGACATCGAAGCGGCACCCGTCGCGATCGTGGTTCCGTTCCCGCGTGCTCCCCTGCATCCGTCGAACCCTTGGCCGCTCGCAGCCGGCATCGCCGGGGCGCTCGCCATCGCGGCCCTGGCCGTCGCGTTCGCGCTGCGCGCGCGGCGGTCTAGCCGAACGTGAAGGTGTAGAGACGGAAGCCCGGTCCCGTTTCGAGCGTGATGCGGTGCGTCTGCTGGCTCGGCAGACGGATCACGCGGAACAGATCCTGGCGGTCTACCTGGACGATGCCCTCGCGCGCGTCCTCACCGACCTCGGATGACGGCACCGGCTCGTCGTCGAGGAAGACGCGGACAGACGCGGTGCCGGAGGCCGGCGATGCGACGATGAACACGTTGCGCGCGCGGAACTGAAGCGTCAAGCGCGCGCCGGGCTCGGCGGCTTCGATGTACTCGCGTTCGTTGCGCCACTTCCCTTGAAGGAAGACGACACCGCCGGTTCCCGCGAGCGTGATCCGGTCGCGCGGGACCGGCGCGTAGTCGACGACCTGATCTGGACGGAAGCCTTCCGGGTTACCGATGGAGGCGAAGTAGCGGCCCTTGTCGTAGCCGACGTAGATCTCTTGTGTCGTGTCGCTTCCGGGGAGCGATACGGACGGCGATAGCGGCGACGGCAGCGTCGCCGGTGCGAGCAACGCGCGCACGTCTTTCTCGAGCAACCCATCTGCGCCTTCACCGGCGACGTCGTACCGGATCCGTCCGAGCCGGTCGATCAGATACACGTGAGGCCATTCGTTGTTGCGGTACGCGCGCCACATCGTCATCTCGTTGTCGAGCGCGACCGGGTACGGAAGCGAATACCGAGCGACGGCGGCGCGAACGTTCGACTCCACCTTCTCGAAATCGAACTCCGGCGAATGTATGCCGACGATGTCGAGCCCCGCGCCGTGGTACCGCGCGTACATGGACTTCACGAACGGCAACGTTCGCAGGCAGTTGATGCAGCTGTACGTCCAAAAGTCGACCCACACGACGTGACCGCGCAGCTGGTCGAGCTGGAGCGGGGGCGAGTTGATCCATGCGTCGATCCCGGTCAATGCCGGCGCGGGTCGTGATCCGGCTCCGCCGAGCGGCGCGGCGCCCTGCAAGAACGAGAACCTCGTCGCCGCGAGCGCGACGGCGAGGGCGAGCACGAGAACGGCAACGCCCACCCGAACGTCGACCATCTTGCGCCAGCCTCTGCGTTGCACCGAGCGCATGGTACGTCCGCGCGCGCCTACGCGGGCGGCGGAACGGGCTCGGCGGCGGATGTTTCGACGCGTCGCAGGAACGCCGCCGCGACGAGTGCGACGAGGCCGAAGGCGATGGTCGTTCTGCCCGCACCGAAGCGGTCGCCGAGGAAGCCGTCGAGCACCGAAACGACCGCGCGCGGACCGAGGAACGCGAGGGTCCAGATGGCACTCACGCGTCCGCGCAACGACTCGGGGACCTCTGATTGGATGACTGTGGTGAACACCATCGTCGCGAGGATGTAGCCGACGCCCGCGAGCGCACCGCCGGTGAGACCGATCACCGGTGAGCGCGTGGCGCCGAGGAGCACCATCCCGGCGGCCAGGGCGAGCAGGCCTGCCCAGCCCGTCCCGTGGCGCGTCGCGGCGATGATCAGCTTGCGCGCGCCGACGATCACGAGGACGCCGCCGCAGCCCCACGCCGTGACGATCCACCCTGCGCCGTTGGACCGGAGCCCGAAGCGCGTCGCAAGCGCCGGCGACAACGTCGTGATCGGATCCAGGGCGATACTGATCGCAACGATCGCGAGGAGCATCGAGCGTGTGCGCAGGTGCGTCCACGCGTAGGCGATGCCTTCACTGATGGGGCCGGGAGGACGGTCCGCGGCGCGCGGGAACGGCGGTGTTCCGATCGCGCGCAGCGCCCAGAGCAGCGGCACGAACGAGAGCGCGTTCAAGCCGAACGCCCACGACGCGCCGAGCGTCTTCAACGTGATGGCTGCGATCGCGGGTCCGAAGATGCGCGCGCTGTTGAAGGTCAGCGCGTTGAGCCGGATCGCATCCGCGAGCTCCTCATGGGGGACGAGCACCGGGATGAGCGCTTGCATGGCCGGGATCGAAAGTGCGACGCCGATCCCCATGCCGAACGAGATCAGCGTGACGTTGTAGCGGCCGGCATGGCCGATCGCGACGAGGACGGTGAGCGCGGTTGCGAGCGTTCCCATCACGACCTGGGACACGATGAGCAACCGCACGCGGTCGAGCCGGTCGGCGAGCACGCCCGCCTTCAGGCCGAAGAACAACACGGGGGTGTTCAACCCGAACAGTGCGAGCCCGACCCAGAACGAGGAGTGCGTGAGGTCGTGCATGAAGATCGCCAGCGCAACGTTCGCGAGCCAGTTGCCGATGTTGGATGCGAGGTTGCCCGCGAAATACAGACGGAACTCGCGACGGCGCAGCGGTGAAGATGCGGGCTCGGGCATCGCGCGCATGGTACCGACGCTTCCGAGGGACCGGGCTCGGTGAGCCCGGTCCCTCTGCCTTCATGCGTTACGCGATCGCGAGCTCGTCGGCCAGCTCGCGCTCGAATGATTCACGGCGCTCGAGGTCTTCCTTCCGAGGACGGCCCCGGCGGCGCTTCTGTGCGACGATCTCACCCTTGTCGAACAGATGACCGCCCCAGACTCCCCACGGCTCGCCGCGTTCGATCGCGCCTTCGAGGCACGGCAGCCGGAGCGGACAGCTGCGGCAGGTCGCCTTGGCCTCGGCGATCTCCGTCGGCTGTTCGCTGAAGAAGAGATGGAGCAGCCGGGCGTCGCCGGTCGCGCACGACGCATCCGTCCAGTTGAGCGTTGCCGTCTCCTGCACGTCCTCCACCTCCTCCTTCCTGCCGGCCGGACTCCCCGGCCGGGTCCTGCGTCCGATGTCCCGGAAAACAGAAGGGCCATCGGTTTCTCCGATGGCCCGGTGACTCTGGGTTTGCGATCCCTATAACGGGACCCCCTGAGAACCGGGCCGAAGCTTCGTCGAGGCGTTGTTCCAACCGATCATCTCGATGCCGAAGTGCGAACCTTCCGGTCGAACGACGAGATGCTGCGCGGCTGCGCAACGATCAGCGTCGGCGGTCAGATAGGTCCGGATCGAAAGCACGGTGCTCCTTGGTTACGCCAAACCCCGGGACCTGTTCCCGAGTGGTCGCAGTATGCCAATCCTGCGGAGGCGGCGCAACGTTTTTCTGCGCTCGGCCGCCTGCGGGATGGGAGGCGACGGAACCGGTCGAGCAGGAGCCGCGTCTAAACCGCGACGTCTCGAAGGAGGCTCCGTGATGGCTCGCATCGTTTCTGTTCTCCTGATCCTTAGCTCCATGCTCCTGGGATCCTCGATCGCGCGCGCGGACGAAAGTGCGCCCGCCGCTCCCCCCGTGACCGTCGAGCCCGCCAAGGCCGGGCTCATCGTGACGGCACAGACGATCACCGTCGCCGGCCGCTCGGTGGAACGCGTCCCCGCGGGCTCGCGCGCGGAGATCACGCTGACCGTGCAGAACGGGACCGACAAGACGGCCGAGAGCGTCACCTACGCCGCGTCGCGTCCGACCGAGGGTGCCGCCACGATCGTGGATGGCTCCGCGTCCCTCGGCACGATCCCGGCAGGCGCGACGAAGACCGCAACGCTCGTGATCGACGCGCTCGAGACCGGCTGCACGGGCGGTGTACAGCTCGACGGTTCGTTCTCGTCCTCGCTCGGCGAGGAGCCGTGGTCGCTCGAGTTCCCCGTCGCGTGCCCCGGCCCATCGTTGTCGGTCGCCTCGGTCTCGTTCTCGCCCGCCACGCCACAGCCGGGCGACCGGGTCGAGATCAGCGTGACGCTGCAGAACTCCGGACGCGATCCCGCGACCGGCGTGCATGGGGACCTGTCGTTCGACGCTGCATACGTGACCGTCGTCGATGGAGCGCAGCGCTGGCCGGACCTCGCGCCGGACGCGACGGCGGCCTCAACGCCCTTCGTCGTGCAGCTCGCGCCCGACGCCCCGACGACCCAGTCCGGGTGCGGGCCGATGATCGCGCCCGCCGGCGATCAGCCGGTGTCCTCGGGATCGGACACCCCGGCCGGCTCGTCGGGTTCGTCCGGAACGTCCACCGGTTCGGCGGGAGGCGCGACCATCGTCGAGCCGAGCGGCGTCATGACCGCATCGCCCGCGACCGCGTCTCCCGCATCGGCCGAGCCCATGCCGGCGGATGTCCCTCCGGATGCGTCGCCGCTGCAGGTGACGCTCGACGGGACGCTCGCCGTGGCCGCGTCCGGGCACACCTTCAGCCTGGCGGTCGGGAACGTCGTCGCGTGCATGTACGCGAGCGGCGCCGAAGGCGGGATCCGCAAAGGGGGGCCGGCGCTTGAGCCGCGCACGCCCGGCACGGGTGACACGACGCTGGCCGCCACGCGCACGCACGACGCTCGTGCATCACGGCGCTCGACGCCGGTCGCGCTGGCGCTCCTGCTCCTCGCCGCGATCGCGAGCGTGTTCGGGCGCTACCGCTTCGGCCTGCGCGCGACCAGGTAGACGACGTCGGGCCGATAGACCAGGCGGTCGGGCGGGAGCTTCCGAAGCTCTCGCTCGATCGCTCGCAGCACCGCCGCGCGCTTGCGATCCGGAAGCCGCATCAAGCGTCGTCTGATCACTCCCATGCCGCCGACGAATCCGATGAACGTTTCCGGCGTGAACGCGTGCGCGCCTTGCGCCACGCCGGCCTCGATCACGTCGAGCCCCGCCGCGCGCGCGAGCCGCGTCATCTTCGCGGGCGTATCGACGAGCGCGTGATACGTCGGCACCGCTTTCAAGGGATCTTCCGGAACGTGCGCGCGCTTCAGCATCGACGCGACGATCTGCGCGGGATCACCGGCGCGGTCCGCTCCCCATGTCGCGGTCGCGACCGTGCCGCCGCGCCGGGCAACGCGCGCGGCCTCATCGAGAAGGCGCCGAGGTTTCGAGATGTGTTGCAACACGAACGTCGACACCACGATGTCGGCACAGCGATCCCCGAGCGGCGTTCGCGTGACGTCCGCACCGACGCGGCCGTGTGTCTTCGGCGCGCGCCGCAACATGCCGATCGACGCATCGACGTCTATCACCTCCGCACCCCGCCGTCGCAGTAACGAACCGAACGCGCCGACACCACCGCCGAGATCGATCGCGCGCGCGCCCGGCTCGACGGGGATCCGTTCGAGCAAGGGCCGCGCGAACGAGACGAGCGCCGGCGTCCACCACCGTTTGTATTCCGCCGCGCGATCGCCGTATCGCAGCTCGAGGTCTTTGAGGTTCTCGCTCATACCGGCGGTCGCGGCGCTTCCGGCCGATCGTGCGAGGCGAACCGCTGCAATCCCGCGGCCATCTCGGGATCGGTCAGCGTCGCGAGCGTCTTCGCCTCGAGCTCGAGCCCTTCGCGCAATGACATGCCGAGCCCGGCGAGGGCCGCCGCACGATCTGCGACGAGCCCGGGCTGGTTCGGATATCCCGCGATGCGCTCGGCGAGCTCCCGCGCGCGCGCGAGCGCACCGCCGCTCGGGACGATCTCTTGCACGAAGCCCATCTCGTACGCGCGCCGCGCGTCGATGCGCGCGCCGGTCTCGATGAGATACAGCGCGTTCCCTTGGCCGACGATCCGCGGGAAGCGTTGTGTTCCGCCGTCGACGTAGGGGACGCCCCAGCGCCTGCTGAGGCAGCCGAACTCTGCATGCTGCTCGGCGATGCGGAAGTCGCACCACGCAGCGAGCTCGAATCCGCCGGCGAAGCAGTAGCCGTTGATCGCCGCGATCGTCGGCTTGCCGGGGTCGAGCCGGGCGAACCCCATCGGGCTCGCCGTCCGCAGCCAGTCGTGGCGCAGCAACGTATCCGCGGCCTTGAGGTCCGCGCCCGAACAGAACGACTTCTCGCCTGCGCCGGTAACGATGAGCACGCGCGCATCGTCGTCACCGGCAAACGACGTGATCGCTTCGGCGATGGCGACCGCCGTTTCACCGTTGACGCAGTTGTGAACCTCCGGCCGGTTGATCGTGAGAACCGCGACGGCGCCGCGCGCCTCGAGCGTAACGGTGCTCACGGCCGGGGAGCGCACGCAGGCGGCCGCGGGTCTCGCCCGACCAGCTCGCGCGCGATGCGCGCGAACTCGCACAGCAAGGGACGCGTATCGCGCGGGTCGATGATCTCCTCGATGCCGAAATGCTCTGCCGTACGGAACGGCGAGCGAACGGCGTCGAGCTTCTTCTGGATCTCCTTGCGCAGTGTCTCGGGATCGTCCGAGGCCTCGAGCAACGACTTGAACGCGGCTTCGACGCCTCCTTCGAGCGGCAACGAGCCCCAATCGCCGCTCGGCCACGCATACCGGAGGTTAAGGCGATGCGCGTTGCCGTGCGCCGCGCCGGCGACCCCGTACACCTTGCGGACGATCACCGAGCACCACGGGACGGTCGCTTCGTACGCGGCCATCATCGCGCGCGCGCCGGCTCGGATCGTCGCCTGCCGCTCGGCGTCGACGCCGATCACGAAACCAGGCTGATCGACGAAATTCACGACCGGCAGATGGAACGTCTCTGCCAGATCGATGTGCCGCCGCATCTTCTCCGCCGCCGCTGCGGTCGTTCCGCCCGCGTATACCTTCGGGTCGTTCGCGATGACGGCGATCGCAACCCCGTCGAGCCGCGCCAGCGCCGTGATCGTAGACCGCCCCCACCCGCCGCCGATCTCGAAGAGCGAATCGCGGTCGCAGACCGCGTGAAGGATCGAGCGCATGTCGTACGGCTGCCTGCGGTCGCGCGGCACGATGTCGCCGAGCCCTTCCTCACGCCTAGCCGGATCGTCACCTCCCGGAGAAACGGGAGGAGCATCCCACGCCGAGGAAGGCACGAACGAGAGGAACCGGCGGATCGCGGCAAGCGCGTCTTCCTCTGAACGCGCGACGTTATCGACCGCACCGTTGCGTCCGTGGATCGTCGAGCCGCCGAGCTCCTCCTTCGTGACGTCCTGACCCATCCCGGAGCGGACGACCGGCGGACCAGCGACAAACAATTGCGACGTTCCTTCGACCATCACGCTGAAGTGACTCATCACGGCGCGCGCGGCGCCGAGCCCGGCCACCGGCCCAAGCACCGCGGAAACAACCGGCACCGCGCTCATGTTGGCGACGACGTAATCCCATCCCGGATTCATCGGAACGTAGGTCCAGCCCATCGTCTCGAGAGACTTCACGCTGCCGCCGCCTCCGGTGCCTTCGAGCAGACGGATCAACGGCAGCCGCAGCTCGTTCGCGAGCTGCTCGGCGTAGACCTGCTTCCGGTGGATCGATGCGTCGGCCGCACCGCCGCGCACGGTGAAATCGTCGGCGGACACGACGACCTTCCGCCCGTCGATCGTGCCGGTTCCGATGACGAAGTTCGTCGGCGTGAATCCGACGAGGGCATCACCGTCGTAGTCCGCCGAGCCTGCGAGCGTTCCGATCTCGTGGAACGAACCGCCGTCGAGCAGCATCTCGATGCGTTCTCGAACGGTCAGCCGTCCCGCGGCCCGCTGCCGCGCGATCTTCTCCTCGCCGCCCATCCTGCGCGCGAGCTCCTCGCGTCGCCGCAGCTCTTCGAGCTCGGGATCCCAGCTCATACGACCACGCTCCTGCGTTCCAGGAAGGAACCCACGAGCGCGACCATCTCCTCCACCTCGCGGGCGCGCGGGATCCCGTTGAACGGAACCGCACATTCAGCGCCGGGGATCATGGACGCCACGGTGAGAGCTGCCTCGGTTGGATGGATGAGATCGCTACCGGGGATGATCAACGTCGGGCATCGGATCGCGGCGCTCGTGAGGCCCCCTTCCATCGGCGCCGTGCGAGGGATCCCCTCGAGCGCTCCCGCGATCGAGCTCGGGTCGTGACGATCCCAATCGCGATGCAATTGCTCGACGCGCGAGGGATCCGCTTCGAGCTGGTCGCGCGCCATCGGGATCGTCATCAAGTAATCGAGCGCGCCTTGGATGCCGCCGGTGCGCACCGCGTGTGCGCCACCGGCGAACAGCAGTTGCAACCACGACGGCGCGCGTCCGTCGTCGCCCATCGCGCCCGGACGCGCCATGATCAGCGCCGCAACGCGTTCAGGCGCAAGCACGGCAACGCGCGCGCACGTCGCCGCTCCCATCGACGCACCCGCGAGGATCGCGCGTTCCCATCCGACGTGATCGAGCAACGCGAGGAGGTCGGCCCCGAGCAGTGCGTACGAGTAGCTCGACGGATCCGGAACCGGGGACGAGCCGCCGTGACCACGCGCGTCGTACGCGAGCACGGTGAAGGATGCGGCGAAGGCATCGATGACATCCCGATCGCCGTCGAGGCACGACGCGAGCCCGTGCACCCACACGAGACGTGGACCGGACCCTGCGATCTCGTATGCGAGCTCGATATCTCCGAGCGTTGCTCGTCCCCCACCCATCGCCGGAGAGGCTATCAACTACGATCGCGCGGATGGAAGAGCACGAGAGTATCGATGTGGTGCGCGCGTGGGAACAGATGGGCGCGCGCGCGCGGCTCGGCGGAGATGACATCTTCATCCTCGACACCGGCGGAGAAGGCACGCCGATCCTCGTGCTGCACGGGTTCCCCACGTGCTCGTTCGATTGGCGAGCGGTCGTTGCGCTCCTGCCGGAACGACGCATCGTCGCTCCGGACATGCTCGGCTACGGGTTGTCCGGCAAG
Source organism: Actinomycetota bacterium (assembly GCA_046263075.1). GTDB lineage: Bacteria > Actinomycetota > AC-67 > AC-67 > AC-67 > JBHELL01. The sequence goes on from JBHELL010000169.1 coordinate 17,171, forward strand.
CCGCTCGACAGGCCGTACTCGTTGTTCAACCAAGCCGACCTCGTCGAATCGCTCGCCAGAACCTCCGGCATCGAGCGATGCGTGCTCGTCACGCACGACATGGGCGACTCCGTCGGCGGTGAGCTGTGCGCGCGCGCGCTCGAAGGCACGTTGTCGTTCGAGATCGACGCGCGCGTCGTGACGAACGGGTCTATCTACATGGATCTCGTGCAGCTGTCGGCGGGACAACAGGTGTTGCTCGCGCTCCCCGACGAGCCGCTCCCGGCCGATCGCGCGATCACCCAAGAGCTCTTCATCCCCGGACTGGCCGCGACGTTTGCCGAAGCGACGAAACCAACAGAGGGTGAGATGCGCGCGCAGTGGGAGCTGCTCGCGCGCGCCGGCGGCAACCGGGTTCTTCCCAGGCTCATCCGATACATCGAGGAGCGGCGCGTGCACGAGGATCGATGGACCGGAGCGATCGAGCGTCATCCCTCCCCGCTCACGATCGTCTGGGGTGATCAAGATCCGATCGCTGTCTACGCGATGGCGGAGCGGCTGGCCGAACGCCGGGCAGACGCGACGCTCGTGCGGCTCGAGGGTGTCGGCCACTATCCGATGGTCGAAACGCCGGATCGCGTCGCGCGAGCCGTGCGCGACGCGATCGGGCTGATGGGGTCTATCGGCTGAAGGGCATGTAGTAGCCGAAGGTGTGGAACGGACCTCGCATGTCCGTCGGCGTCGGCTCGACGACGGGTTCGAGCGGCATCGTCGGGACCGGCGTCGGGATCGCATGCGATGGTGCTGCGGATGGTGCGGGAGAGGAGGCTCGCCTCGCGAACGAGACGTGGTGCGTGGCGGTGCGTTTCGTGCTCGTCGTGCGTCGGGTCGTTGCCGGCTGCGATGACTGCTCCGGCGTGTAGAAGTCCTGCGTCACCCACACGCTTCCCTGGCTGTCGGTTGTAACGCCGATGCCTACTTCGGTGAAAGCGCGATCGAGGATGTTGTCTCGGTGCTCGGTGCTTTGCATGAACATGTCGTGGATCTGGTCGACGCTTTGACCCGAGCCCACGTTCTCACCGAGCGCGGACCAGTTCTTGCACTGCGTCGTGAGGTTCTCGTTGTGGTAGAGATCTTGTCTCGCAGCCATATCGTCGCTGTGCTGGCGCGCGACGCCCGCGACCGAATCGTTCCAGATGAGCGCGCGCAAGCCGCGAGAAGTGCGCTCCTCGTTGACGCGACGGAAGGATTCGTTCGCAAGCGAGTCCGCGTGGGATGCGACCGGAACCATCAGCACCCCGACCAGTGCGACGAGCGCGACGGTGAAAGCTCGCTTCGACACGTTCCCCCTCCCATGGATCGCGGTCCCTCAACCGCTTCACGGAGGCAAACGGGCGCGTCCACATACCCGTTCGGGAGGAGGAGTGGAAATGACTCGAACGGGTCAGACGCCCGTTCGTTGGAGCTACTAGAGGTACTGCCCCGGCGTGTCCGGGATCTGTGCCGGTACGCGCGGATCGCCCGTCGGCAACATGCGACGACGCATCTCGTCTAGCTGGGCCGCCATCGTCATCTGTTGCGTCGCGATCGCCGCTTGGATGCCTTGGAACAAACCTTCCAACCATCCGAGCAGTTGCGCTTGCGAGATCCGAAGCTCGGCTTCGGTCGGCACGCCGTCGCCTTCGAGCGGCATCGTGATCCGCTCGAGCTCCTCCGCGAGTTGTTCGGACAGACCCTTCTTCAGCTCGACCACGACGCGTTCGTGGATCTCCGCGAGGTGCTCGCGCGCGTCCTGATCGAGCGGCGCCCTGCGAACCTCTTCCAGCATCTCGCGGACCATCATCGCTATGCGCAGCAGCTTCGCCGGGTGCTCGACAGCGGGTTCGGAACGCTCTGTGTCTTCGGCGTCGTGCTCTTGCGGCGTGGGAGGACTGTCGGTCACGCGGGGCATTCTGTCCGGTTCTCATACCCCTCGCAACCCTGAGCCCATCGTCTCGGACTACAAACGATGACCCGAGTTTCCTATGCACGAGCATCGAGACGCGGTCGAGCCAAGAACCGTGAGCATCTCATCGCGGCTGATACGCCTGGTCGGATCCATCGCAGGCGCGATCGTGATCATCACGTTCTGCACGATCCCGGCATACGCGCTTTCTGTGGGGAGGACGGACGTTCCACTCGCCACGGATGCGGTCACGGACCCAGCGACGGGTCTCGTGCCCACCCTCACTTCGATCCCGACGCCGACACCGCCGGCACCGGCCACCGATGGCGCCGTCGATCCGGTGAAGGATGTCCTTCACGACCTCCTTCCGGCCTCCGGGCCGGCACCCGACGGCGGGAACGACGAGGGTCCGGCGCCAACCTCGGACGACCCGACGGCTCCATCGCACCGAACCGGCACGGCGCACGACGCACCATCCGGTGCGGCGCGCGCGCCTCGCTCGACGCACGACTCGACGAGCCGACCCGCTGCACCGACGCCCTACGGAAGCGTCGCCGGCGCGGCTCTGCTGCGCGCCGCCGGGCGCGCGCTCGACCTCGGCGGCTCGCTCGCGGTCCCCGTCTTGTTCGGCATCGGCGCGCTCGGGTTCTTGATCGCGGTCGGAGGGCGATCGGAGCGGTTGCTCAAGGGTGACCGGGTCCCGTTCCGACGCTCGTATCGGATATGAAACAGCGGCGAGCGCACGCGACCGACGGCCGGGTCGCTTTATGGTTCAGCCTTCGATACGCGACGCCGTTCATCGTGCTCCTCGCGGTGGCGGTCTCGCCGAACAACGAGACGTTCCCCCACCGAGCACTCGCCCTCCTCGTGTGCGCGCAGGTGGGCGGTGCGTTCATCACCCACGTGCTCGCGCTCCGCGGTGGGCGCGCGCTCTCCAGGGCGATCGCGATCGGCATCGTCCTGGACATGTCGGTGGTCTCCGCGATGATCTCGGTCAGCGGCGGCGCGGTGAGCCCACTCGTTTTCCTGTTCCCACTTCATGCTTTGAGCGCGGGGATCCTGCTCTCGTCTCGCGCGGGCTGGCGCGGCCTCGCCATGTCGACGGTCGCGCTGATCCTCGTCGACGCGGTTCAACCGACCGGACGACACCATCCAGAGCAGGTGCTGCTGGCTGCCTTCACGACGTGGCTCCTCGGCGGCTCGGCGACCGTGTTCAGCGCGTACAACGAACGCGAGCTTCTCCGCCGCAACGCCGAGCTCGGCGCGATCCGTGAGGTAACGCTCGGCATCGAGCATTCTCTTTCGTTGTCGGAGATCTGCGCGACGTTGTGCCGCGGTGTCGCGGACGGTTTCCGCTTCGATTCGGTTGCGGTGCTCGTGCAAGACGGCGAGCATCTCCGGCCGACCGGGGCGTTCGGCATCACCGGCTCGCACACGACGCGCGTCCCGGTCCGCGGCCGCGTGGCGCTGGCGGTGTCGTCCTCTTCACCGGTCGTCGTGCCGCGTGACGAAGCTACGCGCGATGGAGCGCTCGTCGACCTGATCGGTGCGCGTGGATACGTCGCCGTGCCGATCGACGACATCTTGCTCGTCGCCACGAGATCGCCGGGGCGTCGGCGTCGCGCGCGCGTGCATCTGCACGAGGTCGAGGCGCTCGAACGGCTCGGGCATCACGCGCGGCTCGCGATCGCGAACGCGCGATTGCACGAGCGCGTGTCCGAAGCGGCGCGCACCGACCGGCTCACCGGCCTCGCGAACCGGGGCGAGCTGCAGCGCATGCTCGACGCCGAGCTCGGGAAGCTGGAACGGTACAAAGCCTTCCGACAGGTCGCCGGCATGGCGCCTTCGATCGTGCTCTTCGACGTCGATCACTTCAAGGCCGTGAACGACAAGCACGGGCACCTGGTCGGAGACGAGGTGCTGAAACGCATCGCCGAGACCTTGCGCAAGAACGTCCGAAGCTTCGACCTCGTCGGCCGATGGGGCGGCGAGGAGTTCGCCGTCGTGCTTCCGGGAACAGACGAGGAGAGCGCGCGCGTGATGGCCGACCGGATGCGCCGAGCGGTGCACTCGGAAGTCGTGCAGACCGACCGGGGCAAGCGCGTGAAGCTCACGGTGAGCGCGGGGATCGCGTCCTCGCCCGTGAACGGCTCGGCGCCGGATGCGTTATGGCGTGAAGCAGACCGCGCGCTCTATCGCGCAAAGGAAGAAGGCCGGAACAGGACCTGCCACGCGAGCGACACGCCGGTCGCCGGCGCGACGATTCTCTCGATGGACGCTAGCCGACGCCGGCAGGGACGAGGCGCAAGCCCCGCTCGCGCCGCATCGCAGCGCGCTCGCGGGCGGTCGTCCCTCCCCAC
>JBHELL010000170.1:0-7526 GCA_046263075.1 Actinomycetota bacterium
GTAATCATGCGCAACGAAGCTCCTACCAGGAGCGTTGGAGATAACAGTGGAACCCAAGGATTTCGGACGAGCGCTACTCAGACGGAAGGGCACGGTCTTAACCGCGCTCGCCGTCGTGATGTTCTTCGGCGCGTTCGCATCCTTCAAGAAGCAACCGCAATACGTCGCGCAATGTCAGATCCACTTCGGCGTCATCCTCGCGGACCCAAGCGATCCCGAATCGAAACCGATCGACGAGATCGGTTCGATCTTCTCGCAGTTGAACTTCTTGAAGAGCGACAAGATCGCGCTCGAGACATCGCAACGGCTGACCGGCATGGACGCGATGACGCCCCCTGAGATCCAAGCGCGGATCGCCAACCTGCAAGTGGTCTCCGCTGCGAACGGTCCGACGCAGGACATGTCGTATCAGATCGCGGACTCCCATTGGAACGCGCCACCCGGTGTCGCGCCGGGACAGCGCGCGGCCGACGTGTGCAACGCGGTCGCGCAGTCGTACATCCAGTACCAGAAAGACTTCGCGAGCACGTTCTTCCAGAAGCGCTTGAAGCAGAACCAGCTGAGCTGGAACCAGACGAACGCGCAATTGCAGCCGGTGCTGAACCGCCTCGCGCAGCTGAACCTGCGGATCACGGCGCAGCAAGGCTCGGCGCAAGATCTCGCGCAGATGGCGGTCGAGCGCGAGAGCGTCAAGGTGCAAGGCGACGCCCTCCTCGCATCGCGGAACACGTACCAGCAGAAGATCGAAGCGTTCCGCAACCAACTCGCCAACGGCATCGACGGCGGGTCGCAACTCTCGATCCCCGCGGGTCCCGGCGTTCCGATCGGCGCGGACCACAAGAAGGATCTCATCATCGCGTTGATCGTCGGGTTGATGTTCGGCATCGGTATCACGATCCTGCGCGAGTACCTCGACGACACCGTGCGCGACAAGGAGTCCACGCAACGAGAGCTCGGCATCCCGGTGCTCGCGAACCTGCCGGAGTCCGAATCGATCGACGGGCTCGACGGGCCTTCGTCGCAAACGCTCGAATCCGCGCGCACGTTGCGCGCGACGCTTGCGTCGATGGGTGTGCCGCAGGACAAGAACGTCATCCTCGTCACGTCGACGCTCGCGAAGAGCCGAACGGCCGTGTTGACGTCGCTCGCATCTGCGTTCGCCGAGTCGGGCCGCTCCGTTCTGGTGCTCGGGAGCGACCTGCGGAGCGCGCGCACGCACGAAGGCTTCGGCGTCGCGAACACGGTAGGGCTTGCCAATGTCATCCGCGGACAGTCTGCGTTCGAGCGTGCGATCCGTCCTGCGCCCGGCGTCGACGGCGTGTACGTGATGCCGTGCGGTCCCGTGATCGGCAACCCCGGCGAGCTGCTGTCGAGCGAAGAGATGGCGCTGTTGCTCGCGCGCGCGCGCCGCTGGGCCGATGTCGTGCTGCTCGACGCACCTCCGGTGCTCGCAGCAGCCGACTCGTCCATCCTCGGCGCATACGCGGACGGCGTGGTGCTGGTGGTTTCCGCCGGCCGCACGAACCGTCATCAGGCCATCGAAGCGAAAGAGCAGCTGATCGCCGCAGGCGCGCGCGTCCTCGGTGCAGTGCTCGTCGGCGCGGAAGACTCCGCGCAATCGACGGACGACTTCGGCGGCGACATGGGCAACGTCATGCCGTTCTGGGGTGGCGGCTACGAGCAGAACGCGTACGAAGACTGGTATTCAGAAGAGGTCGTTTCGGCGAGCGCGCGCATGACCCCGCGCCCGCGTCAGGCGACCCGCCGGGAGCCGCCGAAGAAGATCTCCGCAGCGTCGCCGCGTCAAAAGCCGCGGGACGAGTACGAGATCCGGATCCCGAAGCGCCAGGCATCCAAACCGAAAGCGCCGAGCGCGCGACCGACCGCCAAGAAGGCGCAGACGGCCACGAAGACGAAGCCGAAGCCGAAAGCCGCCGCCAAAGCGAAAACGACGAAGAGGCGCACGAGCCCTGCGAAGCTCGAGCGTCCGACGCGCGCGAAGTCGCTTCCCGCAGGACGGGCGCCGCGTCCGACGCCGATCTCCAAACGACGGATGCACTGATGCGCATCACGGTGGTCACCAAGGAGTTCCCGCCCCAGCTGAGCGGGATCGGTGACTATGCCGACCGTCTGGCGACGGAGCTGTCGAGCCGCGGCCATCACCTCAGCGTCGTCTGTGCATCGCCCGCCGAGCCGCGCGCGACGTTCGACGTGCACGCGACGCTCGACATGCGCGACATCGCCGGAGTGAGCCGCGCGATCGCGTCGACGAAGCCCGACGTTATCGTTTGGCAATACAACCCCTTCTCCGCGGGATCCCGTGGCCTCCCGTTGCGCGCGCGCGCGTTCGCGCGCGCGCTATCGCGCGTTGCGCCGCTCGTCGTCGTGTTCCACGAGCTGTGGTTCCCGTGGAGGCGCGCCGGGATCAAGGGTCTTGCATGGGCGATCACGCAACGCGCCGCGGCGCGAGGCGTCATGATGCACGCCGCGCGCTGGATCGTGACGACGGAGCTTCGCGAGGCCGAGCTCGCCGACCGTCGCGTTCGCAGGATCCCGATCGGCACCAACGTCATCCCGATCGGCGCGCGCACCGAGAGTGGTTCGTTCGTCGTCGCGCACTTCGGCAACGCGGGTTCCGGGCGCGACCTCGACCCGGTATGCCGCGCGATCGAAGCGTTGCGGAGCGAAGGCATCGACGCCCGGCTGCTGCTGCTCGGCGATGCGGGGCCGGTGCACGTGCCGGCGACGCTCGTGGATGCGGTCGAGGCGACCGGAGCGATAGGGCTCGACGTGGTCGCCGCGCGGCTGGCGTCGGCGAGTGTCTTCGTTCACTGCGATCCCGTCGGCCCCGCCGTCGGTCGCAGAGGCACGCTCGTTGCGGCGCTGGCACACGGGCTGCCGCTCGTCGCGTATCGCGGGCCGCAAACGGCGCCGCAGCTGCAGGACGGATACAACGTCGCGCTCGTCGATCGAGACGCGCGCGCGATGACCGACGTGCTGCGCGCGCTGGCGACGGACCCGGTGCGGAGGCGCGCGCTCGGCATGGCCGCGAAGGAGACGTTCGACGCAGAGTTCAGCTGGGAACGGATCGGCGATCGCATCCTCGCCGTCCTCGAAGAGGTAGCACGATGATCGGCTACGACACCATCGACGCGCCGGTTCGCCGGAACACGGGACCGCTTTGGGCGGCGTTGATCGTCGTCGGCGGTGCGATCCTCGGCAAGGAGATCGTCGCCGGCGGCTCGATGATGCGCGTGCTGATCGCGATGGTGATGATGCTCGTGCTCGCGATCCCGGCGATCGAGCAGCCGCGGCGCGCGCTGCTCGGCCTGTTCATCTTGCTGCCTTTCATGGGCTTGATCCGCCACCTCTTCGGCAGTGGGGGAGCGCAATCCCTCGATCCGCTGCTCCTCATCACGTCGGCCGTTGCCATCACGATCTTCGCGACGATGGCTATCAACAAAGAGATCGATTTCAGCGGCACCGCGCTCTCGAAGCTCGTGTTCTTCTTGATGGTCGTCGGATTGATCCAAGTCATCAATCCAGGACAGACGTTGACGGGCTCCCTCGGCACTACGCTCCTCGTCGGCCTGACCGGCGTCATGATCAACCTGATCCCGATCTCGTTCTTCTTCATCGCACGCTCGATCGCCGACCTCGAGTTCTCCCACAAGGTCTATCGGATCCTTCTTACCATCGGGACGCTCGCGGCCGTCTACGGCCTCATCCAAGTCTTCTTCGGGTTCCGAGGCTTCGAGCAGACGTGGCTCGCGCGCCAGACCAGCTACAACGCGGCCAAGGTCGGCGGCACCGTGCGGCCGTTCTCGTTCTTCAACAACTCGGCCGAGTACGCGGCATACATCCACTACGCGTTCGTGATGGCATTCTCCGCGTTGCTCTTCCGCGAGAAGGGCAAGCGGTTCTGGCTCATCGCCACCGTTGGCGTGATCGGGTACGGCGGGTTCCTGACCGGCTCGCGCGGGTTCACCGTGAAGATCGGGCTCGCGTTCATCCTCGTCCTCGCCGCTCGTTTCCGCCGCCATCGCGCCTTGCAGGGCGCGCTCGTGATCCTGCTCGTCGGCATGGCCGTCTGGTACAGCGCGACGCATTCGGACACGACGACGATCCAGGCGCAGCAGGAAGGCTCGGGCCAGCTGATCGAGCAGCAGGTGCGCGCGTTGAAGGATCCGTTCAACCCGACGAAGTCGACGCTGCCGGTGCACTTCGCGCAGGCCAAGAGCGGCATCACGTACGCGATCACGCGGAAGCCGTTCGGGCTCGGCACCGGCGTAACGACGCGCGCAGGCGCGAAGTTCAGCGGCGGCCTGCAGGCGGGAACCGAGCTCGACATCGGAGATGCGTTCCTCGCGCTGGGGATCCTCGGCGGCATCTTGTACATCCTGATCATCATCGTCGCCGTCACGCAGGCGTCGCGCGTGCGCCAAGCGCTGCCGGGACCGGTGTGGATCGGCATCTGGGCGATGGCTGCGACGTCCGTCGGCGCGTGGCTCACCGGAGGCAATTACGCCGTCACGCCTGTGATGTGGTTCATGCTTGGTGCGATCGACGTTCAGTACCGCACGCTTCGCGACCGCGGGCTGCTGCGCGCGTCGATCTTCCCGATGACGGTGCGCCCTCCGGCTCAAGCGTACTGAACGCCGCTGCTACGCTCGGCGCGTGCGCGCGCTGATGCTCACGATGGACTTCCCGCCGACGCGCGGCGGGATCCAGACCATGTGCCGCGAGATCCTCGCGCGCGCGTCCCGCACCGAGTTCACCGTCGTCGCACCGCGCGACGAGGGATGGCTATCCGTCGATGGGGGTATCCGCGCGCGCGTACGCCGCGTCCCTTCGATCGCGCCGGGACGGCGCGGGTTCGTTCCGGCGATCGCGTGGGCCGCGCGCGACGAAGCTCGGCGAGCCGATGTGGTTCTCGCGATGCACACGATGGCTGCACCCGGTGCGCTTCTGCCGAAGCGCGCGCCGGTCGTCGTCGCGACGCACGGCGGCGAGTTCCGTTCGCCGCGCATCCGGCGCGTGGCGCGGCTGGTCCTGCCGCGCGCGACGCACGTGATCGCCAACTCCCGGTTCACGCGCTCGGAAGCGGTGCGGCTCGGCGCCGACCCGATGCATACGACCGTGCTGCCCGTCGGCGCACCGGAAGCGCAGCACGTCGAGCCCGAGCGCGTCGAGGCGTTGCGCGCGCGGCTCGGCGGAGGACGCATCGTGTTAAGCGTCGCGAGGCTGGCGGAGCACAAAGGGCAGCAAACGTTGATCCGTGCGTTGCGCGACCTTCCGGCCGACGTGCGCGCCGTCCTCGTCGGTGAGGGCCCCGAGCGCGCGCGGCTCGAGGAGGCGGCTCGGCGTGAAGGGGTCGCAGACCGCGTCGCCTTCGCCGGGATCGTCCCGGACGAGGATCTGCCCGCGTACTTCGCCGCGGCGGACGTCTTCGCGCTCCTTTCCGTCGAATCCCGCGCCGGCGTCGAGGGCGGCGGGATCGCATTGCTCGAAGCGTGTGCGTACGGCACACCGATCGTCGCGGCGCGGAGCGGCGGCATCCCGGAAACGATCAGCGACGACCTGAACGGTTTGCTCGTCTCGCCAGAGGACCCGGCCAACACCGCGAGAGCGATCGACAAGATCTTGGACGACGGAGCGCTCGCACGCCGTCTCGGCGGGGCGGCGCGTACCCTCGCGGCAGGCGAACGCTCGTGGGCTGCGTTCGTGGAGCGGCTCGAGCAGCTGATGGAGGCTGTGGAGCAACGATGAGAGTTGCACTCGTACACGATTTCCTGGTGAACAAGGGCGGCGCCGAGCGAACCGTTCTCGCGTTGCACCGGTTGTATCCGGACGCGCCGGTGTTCACGGCGCTCTACCACCCAGAGACGACGTTCACGGAATTCGCCGAGGTCGACGTGCGCACGTCGTCGTTGCAGAAGCGGTCGAAGAACCCTGAAGATTTCCGGCGGTTCCTTCCGTTCTTCGGCCGCGCGATGCGCCGGCTCGACATCGAAGGATTCGACATCGTTCTCTCGTCGAGCACCCATTTCGCGCACCACGTGCGGCCCAAGAACGGCTGCCACATCGTCTACTGCCATTCGACTCCCCGTTACCTGTGGGACGACACCTACGACCGGTCGATCGCTCCGCGATGGGCTCGGCCGATGTTGCCGGCCGCTTTCGCGGTCTTGCGTCGAGCAGACAAGCGCGCGGCAAAGCGCGCGCACCTGTACGTGTCGAATTCGCTCCGCACCGCCGAACGGGTGATGCGGACGTACGGCCGGCGATCCGTCATCGTTCATCCTCCCGTGCGAACCGATCGGTTCGCGATCGGACCGCGCACGGGCGATTACTACCTCGCGGTCGGGCGATTGCTCGGCCACCGGCACCTGCACCTCGCGGTAGACGCGTTCAACCGGATGGGACGCAAGCTGATCGTCGTCGGCGACGGTCCTGCGCGCGCCGATCTCGAGCGGCTCGCCGGACCGACGATCGACTTCAAGGGCGCGGTGGACGATGCGACGCTCGTGCGTCTCTACGGGATGGCGCGAGGCGTTGTCGTGACGGAGGAAGCCGATTTCGGCATGGTCGCGGTCGAAGCGAACGCGAGCGGGCGCCCCGTCGTCGCCTACGCGCGCGGCGGTGCCAAGGAAACGGTGAAGGACGGCGCAACCGGGGTGCTGTTCCGCGTCCCGAGCGCAGATGCCGTGATGGAAGCCGTGCTGAAAGCCGAGTCGATCACGTTCGACCCCGTCGCGTTGCGCGCGCACGCAGAACGCTTCGGGGAGCGGGAGTTCTCCCGCCGGATCGCGCAGATCGTCGAAGGGCAGTCCCAGAGCTGCTTCGAATGCGCGCGCGGCAGGCGCGGCGTCGTACACCTCCCGCGCCATCGTCCCGCCGAGCCACCCGCGAGCGAAACGCAGCAGTGAGGATCGCCTACCTCGTCCCGAGCCTCGGCCTGCAAGAGGGCCAGGGCACCGCGAACCTCGAGATCCTTCGCCGGATCGCGCGCGCGGGGCACACGGTCGACGTGTTCACCTCGTCGGCGCCTTCGATCGTGCGCGCGCTGAACGGCGTGCGCATCCGCAAGGTCCCGCGGCTGCCTGCGTGGCAACTCGGTAACCAGCTGATATCGCTCGGTTCGACGAGCGCCATGCTGCGAGATCATTACGACGTCGTGCACGCGGACGCAGGGGTCACGTTGCGCAAGGCAGACATCATCTCGCTGCACACGGTGAGCGATCGGTGGCTTCGGCTTCCCGACGACGTGTGGCGCGAGCCGGGCGCGCGCGGGAGACACAACGACGCGGCGACGCGATTCAAGGCGAGCCTCGAGATACGCCAGGCGCGCGCAGCACGGCTCGTCCTAGTGAACTCGTCGATGACCAAAGACGACATCGTCGCGCGAGGCGTGCGTGAGCCCAACGTGCGAGTCGTTCCGTTCGGCGTCGACACGGAACGCTTCCGGCCGCCGAGCCCCGAGGAGCGCGCCGCCGCGCGCGCAGGATTCGCGATCGGCGCAGACG
>JBHELL010000171.1:0-4694 GCA_046263075.1 Actinomycetota bacterium
ATGTGAGACGAGCACGAGCTCGTCCTCACCGGTCGACGGATGGACCTGCATGACTTCGTCTGCGTCCTTCAGCTTGATCGCGATGATCCCGTCGCGACGGGACGAGTCGTATGCGTGGAACGCCGTCTTCTTGATCTGACCCTGTCGAGTCGCGATCGTCAGGAACCGATAGCTCTCGTAATCGCGCGTATCGATGACCGCGGCAACCGATTCGTCCGCCGTGAACGGCAGCAGGTTCCGGATCGATATCCCGCGCGCTGTGCGATCCTTCTCCGGGATCTCGTGCGCCTTGACGCGATAGACCTTGCCTCTGTTCGAGAAGATCAGCACGTATGCGTGATTCGACGTCGTCAACAGGTGCGCGACGATGTCTCCTTCCTTTGTGCGCGCCCCGCGCACTCCCCTGCCGCCGCGGCCTTGCGTGCGATACACGCCGGCGTTCACGCGCTTGATGTACCCCGAGCGTGTGATGGTGATGATGACGTCCTCATCCGCGATCAAGTCTTCGATGTCGATCTCGCCGGCGTCGGTGGCGATCTCCGTCCGCCGCTTGTCCGCGAACTTGCTCTTGACCTCCGTCAGCTCGTCTTTGATGATCGCGAGGACCATCTTCGGGTCCGCGAGGATCGTCTTGAATTCCGTGATGAGCTTCATCTTCTCGTCGTACTCGTCTTGGATCTTCTGACGCTCGAGCGCGGCGAGACGGCGCAGCATCATGTCGAGGATCGCGTTCGCCTGGATCTCGGAGAGCTTGTACTTCGCCATCAGCTGGGTACGCGCGGCGTCCGCGTCGGCCGATGCGCGGATGATCTTGATGATGTCGTCGATGTTGTTCACCGCGATGAGGAGGCCTTCCAAAACGTGCGCGCGCTCCTCGGCTTTCCGCAAACGGAACCGGGTCCGCCGCGTAACGACCTCAACCTGGTGATCGATGTAGTACCCCAGCACCTGCTGGACGTTCAGCACGCGCGGCAGCCTGCCGTCTACGAGGGCCAGCAGGTTCACTGCGAAGTTCTCCTGGAGCTGCGTGTGCTTCCAAAGGTTGTTCAGCACGACCTGCGGGATCGCGTCGCGCGATAGCTCGATGACGAGCCGCACTTCTTTCTTCGATTCGTTGCGAAGGGCGCTCGCGGTCGCGGGGATGCCGGTGACGACCTTGTTCTTCACGAGCGTGGCGATCTTCTCCAGCACGCGATCGCCCGAGACCATGTACGGAAGCTCGGTGACGACGATCCTTTGACGGTCGCCTTTGCCTTCCTCGACCGTGGCGCGCGCGCGCACCTTGATCGAGCCGCGCCCGGTCAACATCGCGTCGCGGATCCCTTGGCGTCCCATGATGATCCCGCCGCCCGGGAAGTCCGGACCCTTGATGTGACGCATCACCTCCTCGGGAGAGATGTCCGGGTTCTCGATCATCGCGACCGTGGCATCGATCACTTCGCCGAGGTTGTGCGGCGGGATGTTCGTCGCCATCCCGACGGCGATCCCCGTCGAGCCGTTCACGAGCAGGTTCGGGAACCGCGCCGGAAGCACGACCGGCTCCTCCTCGGAGTTGTCGTAGTTCGGCAGCAGGTCGACCGTCTCTTCGTCGATGTCCCGCAACAGCTCCATCGCGAGCTGCGTGAGGCGCGCTTCCGTATACCGCATGGCTCCGGGGCGATCTCCGTCGACGGAGCCGAAGTTGCCGCGCCCGTCGACCAGCGTCGCGCGCATCGCGAAGTCCTGCGCCATCCGCGCGAGGGCGTCGTAGACCGCTTCGGGCGAGTGGGGGTGGTACTTGCCGACGACGTCGCCGACGACGCGTGCGGATTTGCGGTACGGCTGGTTCGGCCGGAGGCCGTTCTCGTTCATCGAGTGGAGGATCCGGCGATGGACGGGCTTCAGCCCGTCGCGAACGTCGGGAAGCGCGCGCCCCACGATCACGCTCATCGCGTAATCGAGGTAGGACTTCTTTACCTCTTCCTCGATCTCGATCTGCTCGGTGTTCGGCTCGAGTGGAACGTCAGCCATGCCTATGGTCCTTTACACGTCGAGGAACGCGTCCTGCGCGTTCTTTTGGATGAATTCGCGCCGGCCTTCGACGTCTTCGCCCATCAAGATCGTGAAGATCTGATCGGCGACCGCCGCATCTTCCATCGTCACTTGCTGCAGTACGCGCGTCTCGGGGTTCATCGTCGTCGACCACAGCTCGTCCGCGAACATCTCGCCGAGACCTTTGAAGCGGCTGATGTCCGGCTTGCGACCGTTGGCGTTCGCGACAACCTCATCGCGCTCGCGGTCGCTGAAGACGTAATGCACCTCGCTCGCACCGAACCGGATCGAATACAGCGGCGGTTTCGCCGCGTACACGTACCCTTGCTCGACGAGCGGGCGCAGGTGCCGGAAGAAGAAGGTGAGGAGCAACGTTCGGATGTGCGCGCCGTCGACGTCGGCGTCGGTGAGCATCACGACTTTGCCATAGCGCCGTTTCGATACATCGGTTTCCTCGCCGAGCCCGGTCCCTATCGCGTTGATCAACGCTTGGATCTCGAGATTGCCGAGGATCTTGTCGAGCCGCGCCTTCTCGACGTTCAAGATCTTGCCCCGGATCGGAAGGATCGCCTGCGTCTCACGGCTGCGCGCAGCTTTCGCCGAGCCGCCTGCGGAGTCACCCTCGACGATGAACAACTCCGTTGCGTCGGGATCGCGGCTCGAACAGTCGGCGAGCTTGCCGGGCAAACCTCCGCCCTCGAAGGCACCTTTGCGCGCGATGTCGCGGGCCTTCTTCGCGGCGAGCCGCGCCTGCGCGGCAGCGATGCCCTTCTTGCAGATCCGATTCGCCTCGGTCGGGTGCTCTTCGAGCCAGTCGGCGAGCTTGTCGTTCACGACACGCTCGATGAAGGACCGGATCTCGGTGTTGCCGAGCTTCGTCTTCGTCTGACCCTCGAACTGCGGCTCCTGCAGCTTCACCGAAACGATCGCGACGATCCCCTCACGGATGTCTTCACCCTGGAGGTTCTCGTCCTTCTCCTTGAGCAATGCCTTGGTGCGCGCGTAGCGATTGACGACGTTGGTCAGCGCCTTCTTGAAGCCCTCTTCGTGCATCCCGCCTTCGTGTGTGTTGATCGTGTTCGCGAACGAGTGCAGCGAGTCGTTGTAGGTGGTGTTCCACTGCACCGCGATCTCGGCCTCGCGCTTCTCCTCGGCGGCTTCGATGTAGATGACTCGGTTGAGCGTCTCGCGGCCGGTGTTGAGCGCCTTCACGAAGTCGGCGATCCCACCTTGCGCCTTCCACTGCTGGACCTGGTCTTGGTCCTTGCGGTGGTCCGTCAGCGTGATCGTCACGCCCTTCGTGAGGTAGGCGAGCTCCTTCAGCCGTTGTGCGAGAACGTCGGTCTTGAACTCGAGCGTCTCTTCGAACACGAGCGGGTCCGGCCAGAAACGAACGGTCGTCCCCGTGCGCTTGGTGGGCTTGCCCTTCGTCGTCTTCTGTGTCGCCTTGCCGCGCTCGAACACCGCGGTATGGATGAAGCCGTCGCGGTGCACCTCGACCTCGAGCTTCTGCGACAACGCATTGACGACGGAAACGCCGACGCCGTGCAGACCACCGGATACTTGATAGCCGCCGCCGCCGAACTTCCCGCCGGCGTGCAAGACCGTCATCACAACCTCGAGCGCTGGGCGGCGGTCCTTGTTCCCCGGGATCGGCAAGATCGGGATGCCTGCGCCGTCGTCGGAGACGGACACGCTCCCGTCCGGCCACACGTCGACGTCGATCTTGGAACACCGGCCGGCGAGCGCCTCGTCGATCGCGTTGTCCACCACCTCGTAGACGAGGTGGTGGAGCCCGGAGGCTCCGGTGGTCCCGATGTACATCCCGGGGCGCTTGCGCACCGCCTCGAGACCCTCGAGGACCTGGATGTCCTTGCTCGTGTACTCGGTCGTCTTGGCCACGCCAGCTCCTGCTTTTGTCTCCCGCCTGCGGCCATAGCGGTCGCCCGGTGGGGGCCTGATTTCGATCGCGCGACCGGCCTCGGAAAGGGGGTTTCGAGACCGCCGTTCGGTCGCGTCATTATAGCAGGTGAGAGGCCGTTTTCGGGGGGTGTCTGCAGGCGGTTTCGAGGCCGTTTTCCTGCGGGTTCGCATCGGGCCGTTCGGGGGGCTCGGCGAGGGCCGGAATGATGCGCGGGGCGACCGATTACGGCCCCGTCTTCGCCCCCTGGGGCCCGCTCGCGATCACGCGCACCTCTCGCACCATCCCCCCGCCAAGGAAGGCGTCCGCCTTGGCGCAGACCGATGTCGCGAGAAGGGTCAGCTCGCTTGCCCACGCCCCCGATTCCGAGCGAACGGTAAGCACCCCGCGTTCGAGCCGTGCCGGCGTGCTCCGCGCGGCGACCGTCGTTCCGACAACCTCGGACCACGACGCGCGCAGCTTGCCGAGCGCGACCGGCTCCTTCCATCCTCTGGTCCCGACGAGCTTCCGCATCAACGCCCCCATCGGCTGCGGATCGCCCTCCCCGCGGCGGCGCTCAGCCATCGCGCAGATCCACGACGTCGATCGCGGAAGCCTCGAGCTCACCGGGTACCTCGCGCGGATCCGCAGCAGTTACGAGGATCTGCGCATCGCTCGGCAGTGCCGCGACCGCGCGCGCGCGACGTGCGGGGTCGAGCAACGTAAACGGGTCGTCGAGCAACAGCACAGGTTCGTCCCCGAG
>JBHELL010000172.1:0-6365 GCA_046263075.1 Actinomycetota bacterium
GTTCTGGACGTCGCGTCACGCACGCGCGCGATCCTCACCGCGTCGCTCGATCGCAACTGCGGTCCGTATCCGAGCATCCGCGAGCCGATCTGGGACGGCGACGACATCGTCTTCGCCGTCGAAGACGGAGGCAACACGCACGTCTACCGCGTCGCATCGGATGGTTCGCGCGCGCCCGAACCGGTCCTGACCGGCGAGCACGTGGTCACGGGCTACGACGCCGTCGCCGGCACGTTCGTGCACACGATGACGAGCCCGACGACGTTCTCGGAACTGTTCGCCGGCGATCGTCAACTGACGAGCCTCGCCAAGCCATTCACGGCCGCGCGCGCGGTCGCAGCGGCGGAACGGTTCACGGCGATCTCGAAGGACGGGACAGAGGTCGACGCCTGGGTCGTGAAGCCGGCGGCCTTCGAGGAAGGCCGCCGATACCCCGCGCTGCTCAGCATCCACGGCGGACCGTTCACTCAGTACGGGAACAGGTTCTTCGACGAGTTCCAGGTGTACTCGGGAGCGGGATACGTCGTGATCTTCTGCAACCCACGTGGCTCGAGCGGGTACACCGAAGCGTTCGGCCGCGCGATCCGCGGCCCCGCGCGCGACGCAGGACCAGGATGGGGAAGCGTCGACTACGAGGACGTCATCGCCGCCGTCGACACCGCGCTCGAGCGCTTCGACTTCGTGGACCGGGAGCGGCTCGGCGTCATCGGCGGTTCGTACGGCGGGTACATGACCTCGTGGATCGTTTCGCACACGGACCGATTCAAAGCAGCGTGCAGCGAGCGCGCGGTCAACGACTGGCAATCGATGAACGGCTCCAGCGACATGGGGTGGTCGTTCGCTTCGGAGATGGGTGCCATGTTCCACGACGAGCCCGAAGCCTGGCGCAGCGTCTCACCGATCACGTACGTGAAGGACATCAACACGCCGCTGCTGATCTTGCACTCCGAGAACGACCTGCGGTGCAACATCGAGCAAGGCGAGCAACTGTTCACGCAGCTGCGCTTGTTGCGCAAGGAAGTTTCAGATGGTGCGTTTCCCCGACGAGGGGCACGAGCTGTCGCGCTCGGGCGCTCCCGCGCACCGCGTGATGCGGTTCGAGACGATCTTGGAGTGGTTCGCGCGCTACCTGAAACCGGAAAGCGCGTGATCTTCGCTCAGCTCGACAGGTAAAGCACGCGGACCCACCACGACATGTTCGTTGCGCCGAAGCCGTCGAGCTGACGATCGTCTGTTCGACCCCCGACGTCTTATCGGCGAGGCGCCGGATCACTGCTCCGGCAGGCGCGTACGCGTCCACGCGGAAGACGTCTTCGCGCTACAGGGATGTCGCTGAGGCCCTACGCCTGCGCCGGAAGGACGTCGGCGAGCCGGCGGCCGTTCGAACTGCGGTAGCGAACCTCGCCGTCCGCGAGCGCGAAAAGCGTGTCGTCGCGGCCGCGCTTCACGTTCTGGCCCGGGTGGATCTTGGTGCCGCGCTGGCGGACGAGGATCGACCCGGCGGTGACGGTTTGGCCGGCGTACCGCTTCACCCCGAGATACTTCGGGTTGGAGTCGCGGCCGTTCCGGCTGCTGGATGCACCTTTCTTGCTTGCCATAGCGCCGGACAGGCTACCAGAGCCGAGGCCGCAGCGGGAGTCCTTCTCGGCTCGACCTGAAAACGAAGAGGCGCTCCTCAGGGAGCGCCTCTTGCATCGCCGCCTACTTCTTCTTGGCCGACTTCTTCCCGGGGGCAGCTTTCTTCGATGCCCCAGCTTTCGGCCCTGCGGCCTTCGGCGCTGCCTTCTTCGCCGACTTCTTCCCCGACTTCTTCTTCGGCTTCTCCGCCTTCGGCGCCGCTTGCGCGGCCGGTTGCGGCTCGGCGGGCTTCTCCTCCGGCGGCGGCGCCGTGAAGACCTCGTCGCCGAAACGGATCTCTGCGATCTCGACGAGCGTCATGGGCTGGCGATGTCCGGTGTGGCGCCGGTACCCCGTCTTCTGCCGGTACTGGAAGATGTCGACCTTCTCGGCTTTGACGTGCTGGAGCACCTTGCCGACGACCTTCACGGTCCCCTGCAGCTCCTGATGATCGGTGACGAGCGTCCCGTCGTCCTTGGAGAACGCGAGCGGCACGAACGTCACCTCTTCACCGACCTCCTGCTTCATGCGGTCGACGGTGATGTGCTCGCCGGGGGTCACCTTCTCTTGATGGCCTCCGGTCCGGATGATGGCGTACGGCATCGGTTCTCCTTAGTCGATCTCGTGGGTGATGACGATACCGCGACCCTGACAGTTGGGGCACGGCTCCGAAAACGCGTCGAGGAGCCCTTCCGAGACCCGTTTGCGCGTCATCTCGACGACCCCGAGGTTGCTGAAGTCGAACACCTGGCTGCGTGTCTTGTCGCGGGACAGGCCACGCTTGAGTGTGCGAAGGGTCTCGACCTGGTTCTTCGGGTCGATCATGTCGACGAAATCGATCATGATGATCCCGCCGATATCGCGCAACCGCAGCTGGCGCGCGATCTCCTCGGCGGCTTCGACGTTGTTGTGAAACACCGTCTCCTCGAGGGACGAGCCCTTGCCCGTGAACTTGCCGGTGTTGACGTCGATCACCGTCATCGCTTCGGTCCGGTCGATGACGAGCGACCCACCCGACGGCAGCCACACCTTCCGCTCGAGCGCCTTGTGCAGCTGTTCGCTTACGCGGTGCGTCTCGAACAGCGGCAGCGGTCCAGAGTGCAGCTCGAGCTTCTCGAGCAGATCCGGCGCGGTCTCTTCGAGGTAGGCCTTGATCTCTTCGTACTCGGCGCGCGCGTCGACGACGACCCGTTCGAAGTCGCCGGAGAAGATGTCGCGCACCACCTTCATGATGAGCTCCGGTTCCTCGTACAGCGGCGCAGGCGCTTTGGCCTTCTTCCGCTTCGTCTGCACGTCGTTCCACGCCTTCAGCAGGGTCTGGAGATCGCGCTCGATCGCGTCGCGACTGGCTCCTTCCGCGGCGGTTCGGACGATCACGCCGTGCTCCTTCGGCGCGATCTCGCGAAGGATCTGACGCAAGCGATTGCGCTCAACCTCGGCGAGCCTGCGCGAGATCCCGCTCAGCTGTTGCTCCGGCGCGAGAACGAGGTAACGCCCCGCAAGCGACACCTGCGACGTGAGGCGCGCGCCCTTCGTGCCGATCGGATCCTTCGTCACCTGCACGAGGACCGCTTGGCCCGAACGCAAAACCTTCTCGATGCGCGGACCCGCCGGACCTTCGAGATCCTCCGCGGAGTAATTGACCTCTCCGGCGTACAGCACGCCGTTCCGGCCGCGACCGAAGTCGACGAACGCAGCTTCCATCCCCGGCAGTACGTTCTGCACGCGTCCGAGGTAGATGTTGCCCGCGAAAGTCGTACGTCCTTTGCGCGCGACGTAGTGCTCGATCAGCACGCCTTCTTCGACGACGGCGATCTGCGTCCGGTCATCGTGCACGTGCACGAGCATCGTCTTCGCGCCGCCGCGGAGCTGCTGCGCTTCCTCTTCCGTCAGCCGGCGACGAGGACGGCGCGTTCGCGCTTGCTTCTGCTGTCGTAGCGCGCGCGCCGCGAGACGTGTCGAGCCCTGTTGTTGCGGCTGCCGCTCTTGCTTTTCGGGCTGCTTCTCCGGCTGCTTTTCGGCAGAGGGTTGCTTCTCCCCCGCCTGCCGAGCAGTCGACGTCGCACCGCCGGCGCCGTTGCCTCCCGCGGCCGCTGGCTTGCGGCGACGGCGGCGGCGCTTGCGCTTCGCACCGGTCGCCGAGCCCGCATCAGCCGAACCCTCATCTTCAACGTCGACGCCGTCGGCGGCCTCCGCGTCGGAAGGCTCGGCTGCGGCGGCCGCGCGCGCAGGCCGCGGCCGTGGCGGCGTCTCGCCCTCCTCTTCGCCTTGCGGCGCGCGCTGTTGCTGCGGACGCGATCTCTGTTGTTGCCTCGGTTGTCTCGGCCGCTGGGCAGGCGCAGCATCTCCCGTCTCGTCGCCGTCGTCCGTCGCGGCCGCCTGGTTCGCGGCTGTGCCCGGTGCCTTCTTCTTGTGGCGCTTCCCGCCGCGCTTGCCCCGGCGTCGTCGCTTCTTCGGCGCGCCGGTTCCTTCGGTGGTCCCGTCTGGACCGCCGTTCGGTGCTTGCGAAGCGCCGCCGCTCGGCGGTGTATCCGCTTCGGTCCGCGCTTGCGGGGCCGGCGCGGCATGCTCTGTCGCGCGCGGCTCGGCGGTGGAGCCCACCGCCGTTCCGATCTTGTCGTTGTCTTCCACGATTCCCTCTTTCTCGCGCGCCTCAGATGAGGCGGCGCATGTGCACATTGAGCATTAGTCCGCTGGCCGCGAAGCTCGTGATCATCGACGAGCCTCCATACGAGACGAACGGCAGCGGGATGCCGGTGATCGGTGAAACCCCGATCGTCATCCCGATATTGACGAACATCTGGAACGCCAGCATGGCGACGACGCCCGCCGCGAGCAGTGTTCCGAACAGGTCCTTCGACATCATCGCGATCCTGATCCCGCGCCACAGCAAGATCGCGAACAAGGTCAACAGGAATAGCGACCCGACGAACCCCGTCTCTTCCCCGATGGCGACGAAGATGAAGTCGGTGTGAACCTCGGGCACGAACGCGAGGTTCGTCTGGCTTCCCTTGAAGAGGCCTTTGCCGAAGACTTCGCCCGAACCGACCCCGATGCGAGCCTGGTTGAGGTTGTAGCCGGTGCGCTGCGTATCCGCAGACGGGTCGAGGAACGCCGTCAGACGCTCCCGTTGGTAATCCTTCAGCACACCGAGGTGGAACACGCCGTACACGCCGACGACGCCGATGATGAGGATCGCGATCAACACGAGCGCGCGCGTGCCGGACACGACCAGCAACGTGACGAGCGTAGCGATGAGCACGAGCAACGTTCCGAGGTCCGGCTGCTTGTAGATCAGCACGGCCGGAACGATCACGAGCGCACCGGCCGTTGCGATCGTCCCGAGGGTCACGTCGCCGCGTCGGTTCGAAAGGAGCAACGCAACGACGATCAGAACGGCGATCTTCATGAACTCAGACGGCTGGAACTGCAGCGGCCCGAGGTTGATCCAGCGTTGTGCGCCTTTCGCCGTCGAGCCGAGCGGCGACAGGACCGCGAGCAACGAGATGAGTCCACCCGCATATGCGATCGGGCCCCACGCTTTCAGCCGCCGGTAGCTGAACGAGGCCATGAACGCCATCACGGCGATCCCGACGATGGAGAAGAAGATCTGCCGGTTGAGCAACGCCGTCGGCGCTTGCCCATCCGCTTGGAGCCGCGCGCGCGACGCGCTGTACACCATCAGGTTCCCGAAAGCCGCAAGCATGAACGCCGTTATCACGAGCGTCGCATCGAGATGACGGATCGGCGCCTTCTCGGTGAGCGGGCGCTTGTTGGCGCGCGCAACCCGGCCGATGCGGCCGAGCGGCGCTTCGTACGTGAGGCCGCGCATCAGTCGCTCTTCCCGCCGTACACGATCGGCAGCGGGGGCCGGTCCAACAGCTCGTCGAAGATCCGTCGCACGATCGGCCCCGCGACCTGCGCGCCGTGCCCCGCTTGCTCGACGACGGCCACGACGACATACCGCGGATCGTTCGCCGGGCCGTACGACGCGAACCACGAGAACGGCTGCTTCCCGACGATCTCCGCCGAGCCGGTCTTGGCGGCCATCGGGATCTCCGCGAGCGGCCACGACCGGAACGGGTATCGCGCCGTTCCCTTCACCGGCACTTCAGCAAGCGCGCGCTGCACGTACTCGATCACCGAGGGCGCGGCGTCGACGCGCGCGCGCGGCTTGACGTCGAATGTCTGGCTCACCTTCCCGCCGGGACCGAGGACGCGCGCACCCAGGTGCGGCCGGACCAGCGTCCCACCGTTCGCGATCGCGGCATACGCATCCGCGAGCTGCAGCGGCGACACCTGCACGTCACCCTGTCCGATCGACATGTTGATCGAGTCCCCGCCTCGCCAGAGGTAGCCGCGCTCGCAGAGGTCTTGGAACAGGGGGTCGCCCGTGCGGTGCGCGGTCGCGCAGTATTGCGACTTGTTCGCTTCCCAGACCTCCTTGCGCCACGCGCGATCCGGGATGCGGCCGGGGTCTTCCGTGCCCTCGGGCAGATCGATCCCCGTGTCCGACCCGAGCCCGAACATGCGCGCGTACATCTGCATCACCTCGGGCGGCGTATTGCCGAGCCCGACCTGATGCTCGTCGCGCGACCACCACGAGCGCGCGAAGTTGTAGAACACGGTGTCGCAGGATTCGACGAGTGCCTGCGCGAGTGAGATCGTCTTGTTCTCCGGCTGCCAGTTGTGGAAGATGCGGTCGCCGAACTTGAACTCGCTCGTGCACGGATAGCCACCGCCGGCGT
>JBHELL010000173.1:0-11210 GCA_046263075.1 Actinomycetota bacterium
ACCTCGACACCGGGGCGATGTACCGCGCCCTTACGATGCGCGCGCTCGACGAAGGCGTGGCTCCCAAGGATGCGCGCGCCCTCGAGCGATTGGCCCGCGACATGCGACTGCGGTTCGGCTCGCGGGGGATCTCGGTCGACGGCCGCCCCGCCGGCCGCGCGATCCGCACCCGCCGGGTGACCCGGGCGGTGTCCGAGGTCAGCGCCCATCCCGCGGTGCGCAGACAGATGGTGGCTCGGCAGCGAGAGATCCTGGACGCCGGCCGCGTCGTGGCGGAGGGTCGCGACATCGGAACGGTGGTCTGCCCCGATGCGCGCCTCAAGGTGTTCCTGACCGCGTCGCCTCACGAGCGCGCGCGCAGGCGACTCCGTGACCTCGAGCGCGCAGGGGAGCAGATCGAGCTTCGGGCGCTCGAACGTGAGATCGCGCGGAGAGACCGGCTCGACTCCACGCGGAAAACGTCCCCGCTTCGGCCCGCCGCAGACGCCGTGATCATCGCTACCGATCACAAGAGTGCGCGCGACGTGGCAGGCGAGATCGTTGCGCTCGCTCGGCGAGCCGGGATCCGCCCTACGGAACGGAGCGGCCGATGAGGGCTCGGCGGCCGGTCGTCGCGATCGTGGGACGCGCGAACGTCGGGAAGTCGACGCTCGTCAACCGCTTGCTCGGCCGTCGCGAGGCGATCGAGCATCCTGAGCCCGGCGTCACGCGCGACCGCCGGGGCTATGACATGGATTGGAACGGCGTCACGTTCACCTTGGTCGACACCGGCGGATGGGAGCCGCGCGCGCGCGGGCTCTCGGCAAAGGTTCGCGCGCAAGCCGAGCGAGCTGCGCGCGAAGCCGATCTCATCCTGTTCGTCGCGGACGCGCATACCGGGCCGACCGACGACGACCTGGTCGTCGCGCGCGGGCTGCGCGGCGCGCGCGTACCCGTCGTCGTCGTTGCGAACAAGATCGATTCGCTCGGTTGGGAGAGCGAGCTGCACCGCCTCGACCGCTTCGGGCTGGGCCCCGCGGTTCCGGTCAGCGCGTTGCAGGGGCGTGGGTCGGGGGACCTGTTGGATCTCGTCGTAGAGCAGGTGCGCGCGCTGAGCGCGGAGGAAGAGGAGGAGCCACCGGAGGAGCTACGTGTCGCGATCGTGGGGAGGCCGAACGTCGGGAAGTCCTCGCTCTTCAACCGGCTCGTCGGCGACGAGCGATCGATCGTGCACGACGAACCGGGGACCACCCGCGACACCGTGGACACCGTGGCCCAGCTCGGCGAGCAGAGGTATCGATTCATCGACACGGCCGGCATGCGGAAGCGCGGACACGAGGCGCAAGGTCCCGAGTACTACGGCCTCGTCCGAAGCCTGCGCGCGATCGATGAAGCAGATATCGCGGTTCATGTCGTCGATGCGACGCAGGGAGCAACAGATCAAGATCAAAGGATCGCGACGCAGATCGAGCGCGCAGGGTGCGCAGCTGTCGTCGTCTTGAACAAATGGGATCTCATCGACGCGGAAGATGTCGATCGGGTCGCCGACGACCTGCGCAATCAGCTTCGGTTCGTGTCGTGGGCCCCACTCGTGAGGACGTCCGCGCTCACGAAGCGAGGGGTCGCGAAGATCCTGCCGGCCATCGAACGCGCCCGGGCGTCGTGGGAGCAACGTGTTCCGACGGGCGCGCTCAACGCATGGGTGCGCGAGATCAGTGACCGCATGCCCCTCGGCACGACACGACGGGGAACACCGACCCGGATCCGCTACGTGACGCAAGCGCGCACGCGGCCGCCGGAGTTCGCCGTCTTCGCGAGCGGCAAGGTGACCGAGTCCGGGCTGCGCGCGCTCGAGAATCGATTGCGCGAAACCTTCGGGTTCGAGGGAACGCCGATGAAATTGTTGGTGCGCCGCTCTGGTGCGGGGAAACGCAGATGATCGGCGTGATCAGCCCGCGCGCCGCACCGGCTCCACACGCTTCTGCTCTTCGTTCAGCCGGATACCCACGTGGTGATCTTGTACGAGGCTCCATCCCTGGAACCCCGCGAGGATCGTGAGTCCGACACCGACCGCCGCCAGGATGATCCCGGTCGTCGCAGACGTCGTGGCCGCCCTCGTGGCGTTCCAGTCCGCGACATAGATGCCGAGCGTCACGGCGAATGCGGCGAGCGCAGCAACATTCAAGAGCATGTGACGCACACCGGTCCTGCTGGCCTCCGTGCGCTTCGGGATGCCGAGGAGCCAATCCAAGAACCCGGGCAACGCTGCGAGCACGGCCATGCCGACAGCCGCGACGTTCAGCGCGATCGTCAGGCGCAACCAGAACACATCGGAGCGTGCACCGTAGATGATGAAGCCGACGAGCGTCGCCGTGTAGAACGCGACGGGGTACGCGACCAACATCGGGTGGATGGGGTGCCCGAAGATCTTGAGCTTCGCATACATCGCAACACCTTCCTCTCGCAGTCTGGAATTCCCAGGAGGGGAGCGGCGAAACGCGGGGCCGCTCGAACGACACCGACGCGCGCGCATCTGATGCAAAAGTCCTCGCAGAACCGCTGGCTATACTGGCCGCACGGGACGTGGCGCAGCCAGGTAGCGCGCTTGACTGGGGGTCAAGAGGCCGGGGGTTCAAGTCCCCCCGTCCCGACGGAAAGGCTCGGCTACCGCAGGTGGTGGTGCGGCTCGACGATAGCGCGCTCTGCCCACGTCGTGAACCGGCAGAGCGCTGCAGCAAGCACGGGGATCGAAACGAGGGCCACCGCTATCGCCATACGCTCAATGTCGGTCCCCCTGAGCGATAGGTTGAGCGGTCGACGTCTTCGAGATCCTCAGCCGAGTAGGAACGCATCCACAGCTCGATCGCTTGCCAGATCGTCTTCGAGAAAGGCAGGAAGAAGATCGAGAACGCGATCTCGATCACGACGCCGAATGCGATCAGCAGCGCTACCGGCGGATCCGGCCAGGTCATGACGATGGAGACGACCAGATAGACGACGGCAAGGACCTGCGCCGCGCCGAGATTGATCACCGTCGCGGCGAGCCAATGGCCCTCCTCTCGCTCGAACCGGAGGTGACACCGCGGGCAGAGCTCGACCATGCGGGTCCATCGACGGAAGAGGTGACCCGACCCGCACCGCGCGCACCGTTTCGTGAGGCCACGCGCGAGCAACCTCCACAATGGGTAGCGCGAGCTCATCTCTCGAGACCATACCCGCGTATCCTTCGCCGCGATGCCGAGCCAGCTGCCCATGGAGCCGCCGCCCGGCATCCGTCGACCCACCGATGCGATCCTCACCGTTCCGAACCTCTTGACCTTCTTCCGTCTCGCATTGATCCCCGTGTTCCTCTGGTTGGCTATCGGCCCGAAGAACATCGCGGCAGCGCTCGCCGTTGCCCTCGTCGGGTTCGGCACAGATCTCATCGACGGGAGGATCGCACGGCGGTTCGGTCAGATCTCGCGACTCGGCATCTTGCTCGACCCATTGGCGGACCGTCTCGCGCTCGCGGCCGGCGGCGTCATCTTCATCGTCGACAAGCTTGCGCCCGTGTGGGCGGTGGTTGTGGTTCTCGGGCGCGATGCGCTCCTCGTTCTCATCGGCGCGCCGATCTTGCGCGCGCGCCAGATCTCCATCCCTCCCGTCAGCAGGCTCGGCAAGAACGCGTCGTTCGCGGTTTCGATGTCCTTCGCGTTATTCCTCGCATCCGGCGTGCCGGGCGTGATGCACCCGTCGAGCGGCCTGCGCATCGCAGCATGGGTCTTCTTCGCCCTCGGCGTGCCGGCGTACTACCTCACCGCGCTCGGGTACGCGCGCGCGGGGTTGGAAGGATTACGCAAGGGGGAACCATCGAGCCATGAGTAGAATCCCCGGCACGATGAAAGCCGTCATCATGGCGGGCGGCGAAGGCAGCCGGCTGCGTCCCTTGACGAGTAATCAACCGAAACCGATGGTTTCGCTCGCCAACCGTCCCATCATGGAACACATCTTGCTGCTCTGTAAGCGGCATGGATTCACCGACATCGTTGTGACCGTTCAGTTCCTGGCGAGCCTCGTCCGCAACTACTTCGGGACCGGCGAGGACCTCGGCGTGTCGATGACCTACGCGACGGAAGAGGCGCCGCTCGGAACGGCCGGCAGCGTGAAGAACGCGCGCGGCGCACTCGACGAAACGTTCCTCGTGATCTCCGGCGACGCGTTGACCGACATCGATCTCGAGAAGGTCGTCGCGTTTCACCAAGAACGCGAAGCGATGGTCACGGTGGTGTTGTCGCGTCAGCCGGATCCTCTCGAGTACGGCATCGTCGTCACCGACGACGAAGGACGCGTAGAACGGTTCCTCGAGAAGCCGGGCTGGGGACAGGTGTTCAGCGACACGGTCAACACGGGCATCTATGTGCTCGAGCCGAGCATCTTCGACCACATCCCAGACGACGAGCCGCACGATTTCTCGAAGGAGCTGTTCCCGAAACTCTTGGAGATGGGCGCGCCGATCTACGGGTACATCGCAGACGGCTATTGGACCGACATCGGAAACGTCGACGCGTACCGCAAGGCCCAACAAGATGCGCTCGACGGTTTGGTGCGCATCGAGATGCCAGGGTTCGAGATCGCGGATCGGGTTTGGGTGGGGGAGGGCGCGATCGTCGATCCAGATGCCCGGATCGAAGGTCCGGCCTTGATCGGCGAGCACGTCAAGATCGAAGCGGGCGCGACCGTTCGCGAGTACTGCGTCATCGGACACAACACGGCCGTCATGGAGGGCGCGTTCCTCCATCGGACCATCGCGTACGACAACGCATACATCGGGCCGCAGTCGAACCTGCGCGGGTGCATCATCGGCCGCAACACCGACATCCGCGCGAACGCACGCGTCGAGGAAGGTGTCGTCGTCGGCGACGGGACGGTGATCGGGAAGGGCGCCGTCCTGCAGCCGAACGTGAAGATCTACCCGCACAAGCGTGTCGAAGCGGGAGCGGTGATCAGCCACTCGATCATCTGGGAGTCGACGGGGTCACGGTCCCTCTTCGGAGCGACGGGAGTGTCGGGTCTGATCAACGTGGACATCACGCCGGACCTCGCGGTGCGGCTCGGCATGGCGTACGCATCGACGTTGAAACGTGGTGCCACCGTCGTCATGAGCCGCGACGCGTCGCGCGCATCCCGCGCGATCAAGCGCGCGCTCATCGCCGGTGTGAACGGCGCAGGCGTCCACGTCGAGGACCTCGAAGTCGCGCCCGTGCCGGTGACACGATTCCAGTGCCGCACGACGCGCGCGCGCGGCGGGATCGCCGTCGAAACGATGCCGGGCGAGCGGGCGAAGCTCGAGCTGCGCTTCTTCGATGCAGACGGGGCTGATCTCGACGAGGGAACGAAGCGCGGCATCGAACGCGTCTTCTTCCGAGAGGACTACCGGAGAGCGTTCCCCGACGAGATCGGCGAGCTCCGGTACCCGCCGCGCGCGCTCGAGTTCTACCAAACGGGCATCCTCGGGTCGCTCGACGTGCGAACCATCCGCTCCGCGCGCGTGAAGTCGGTCGTCGATGCCGGATTCGGGCCTGCCTCGCTCGTCCTTCCCGCGTTGCTCGGGCGGGTCGGCTCCGACACGTTGATCGTGAACGGGTACCTCGACGAGCTTCGCCCGACGATCACCGCCTCGGAGCGCGCCGTCATGCTCGCTCACCTCGCCGATGTCGTCCGAACGTCTCGCGCCGACTTCGGCGCCTTGCTCGAAACGTCCGGAGAAACGCTCGACCTCATCGCCGAAGGAGGGATCCCGATCCCTCGGGCGATCGCGTTGCTGCTCCTCGTGGACATCGTTTCTGAGACGCATCCAGGTTCGCCCGTGGTTGTTCCGGTCTCTGCGCCGTCCGCCATCGAAGCCATCGTCGAAGCGCGCGGCGGGGCAGTGGTGCGATCACAGCGGTCTCCCGCGTCGATCCTGCGCGCAGCCATCGATACCGACGCATGTTTCGCGGGAACCGAAGAGGGGACCTACGTGTTCCCGGATTCCGTGCCTGCGTTCGATGCGGTGTCGACGTTCTGCAGGCTCCACGAGCTGCTCGCACGAACAGAGATGTCGCTCGGTGAGCGGATGCGATCTCTCCCGAGCACGCACGTCGTCCATCGCGCGGTCCCGACCGCGTGGGATCGAAAAGGTGGCGTGATGCGCCGGCTCGCCAGCGACAATCGCGCCGACCATACGGAAGAGACCGAAGGGCTGAAACTGTTCCACGGGAAGGATTGGGCCCTCGTGATCCCCGATCCGGAAGACCCCCTGACCCACGTCTGGGCGGAAGCGGGCTCGGAGCGCGAATCCCAGGTGGTAGCCGATCGATACGTTGCGCTGATCGAGGAAGCCGTCGACTGACTCGCCATTCGCGTGAGCGACCATCCTTCTGACACAATCGCGCGACGAGTTTTCGCCCGGAGGTGACGATGTATCCGGAAGACCTGCGATACACCCGAGAACATGAATGGGCTCGGAAGGACGGCGCGAATATCCGTGTCGGCATCACCTTCTACGCGCAGGACTCTCTCGGCGACATCGTCTACGTCGACATCCCTGGACCCGGCACGAAGGTGAGTGCGAACCAACCGTTCGGAGAGGTGGAATCGACGAAGTCCGTTTCGGATCTCTTCTCACCGCTCACGGGTGTGATCGTCGAGCGCAACAACGAGCTCGACGACGCACCTGAGCTCGTCAACCAGGACCCGTACGGCAAGGGTTGGATGGTCATGATCGAGCCGGCCGATGCGGGCGAATACGACTCGCTGCTCGGCGCCAAGGACTATCAAGCCCACGTCGAGGCTCAACCCTAAGACCCTCTATCTGCGTCGACGCAGGTCGGGTGGGGTCTTCCTCGCTCAGCCTGTGGTATAAGTTCAGGTCGACCCAGGGAGGGGGATGTCCGTGTACTGCACCAATTGCGGCCACCGCAACCCTGACGACGCGCGCTTCTGCGCACGGTGCGGCACGGGGTTGGAACCCTCCGACGACGCAACCATGGCGATCGCGATCGATGTCGAGCCCGGGGAAGAGCTTCCATCGCTCGATGAGCTCCGCCCCGGTCAAGGGCTGCTCGTGATCAAGGGCGGCCCGGCATCAGGCAGCACGGTGTTGCTCGAGAAGGATGTCACCATCTGCGGACGGAACCCTGAGTCCGACGTGTTCCTCGACGATGTGACCGTGTCTCGCCGGCACGCTGAGATCCTTCGGGACGGCACACGATTCTCACTGAAGGACGCAGGCAGCCTGAATGGAACGTACGTCAACCGTCAACGCGTCGACGCGGCGCAACTGTCGAGCGGTGATGAGCTCCAGATCGGCCGCTTCAAGGTCGTGTTCTACACGGCTCCGGGGGCAGCGTGACGCCGGCAGAGGCACGCGCGGCGCTTAGCATCGGCCAAGTGCTTTCTTTCCTGAAGCACGAGTTTGCGGACATCAGCGTTTCGAAGAGCAGGTTCCTCGAAAGCGAAGGATTGCTCACGCCCGAGCGGACGGCGTCGGGATACCGGAAGTTCAGCGAAGAAGACCTCGAACGCTTGCGGACCATCCTCCGGTTGCAGCGCGACGCGTTCATGCCGCTCCGGGTTATCCGCGAACGGCTCGCGGCGATCGACGCCGGGCTCGAGGCTCCGCCTTCCGCGCCGGCGCCGAACGCGCCGGCATCCGTTCATGCCGTCGCAGCGCCGGTACCCGTGGCACCGGCGCCGGTCGAAGAGGACGAGTTCGCCGAGCCCGCTTCCGTGAAGCTCACCGAAGCCGACCTTGCAGACGCAACGGGCTTGGAGCCCTTGCAGATCAAGAAACTCCTCGAATACGGTGTGCTCGCGCCGAGCGGCGGAAACGGCACGACGTATTACGACGGCGAAGATCTGCTGATCGGAAAGATCGCTCATGGCATGCTGGAGATCGGGCTCGATCCGCGTCACATGAAGACGCTGCGCAGGTTCGCCGAGCAAGAGGCCGACCTGTATGCACAACTCGTCGTGCCGGTCCTTCGCAACCGCAGGCCGGAGATGCGCGCGCAAGCGACCGACACCCTTGCCGACCTCGCGAGGCTATCGCGCGCGCTGCGTCAGACCTACCTTCGGCGTTCACTCCGCTCGGTGTTGAACGGAGACCGCTGAGTGTCAGACGGTTCCCTCAGCTTGTTGTTGACCGCGGAGCAGATCCAAACCCGCGTCGCCGAGCTCGGAGCAGAGATATCCCGCGACTATGACGGGCGCGATCCCATCTTTATCGGTGTGCTCAAGGGCTCGCTCGTTTTCATGGCGGACCTCGTGCGCAAGATCTCCATACCGTTGTCGGTGGATTTCATGTCCATCTCCTCGTACGCAGGTGGCAGATCATCCGGCGTCGTGCGGATCCTCAAGGACCTCGAAGAGTCGATAACGGGACGTCATGTGATCCTCGTCGAAGACATCATCGATACCGGCCTTACGCTCACGTATCTCCTCGGCACGATCAACGCGCGCAAGCCGGCGTCACTCGAGGTCTGCGGACTCCTCGACAAGACGGCTCGGCGCATCATCGAAGTACCGATCCGATACAAGGGCTTCGACATCCCCGACGAGTTCGTCATCGGATATGGGCTCGACCACGAAGGCCGCTATCGCAATCTGCGCGAGGTGGTTTCCGTCACAGATCTCGCTGCGCTCGATGCAGACGATGCGGTCGCCCACGTGCGCGCTGCAGCCGGTGTCACCACGGAAACCGCATAGCGGAACAGGCTTTCTGCCCCATCGTTGTGGGGTATAGAGGCTGGTGTTAGGCTGCCCCCATGGATGAAGTCGCGATCGAGATGCAGTTGGTCGGCGTGCGTGTTGAGCTGCCGACGAACCAGCCGATCGTGCTTCTGCGAGAGAAGAAAGGGGAGCGCTTCCTCCCGATCTTCATCGGTCCGGTCGAAGCCACTGCCATCGCGTTCGCCTTGCAAGGCATCGTGACGCAGCGTCCGATGACACACGATCTGTTGCGCAACCTTCTCGAAGAGATCGGCGTGGCCGTGGATCGCATCGTCATCACCGAGCTGCGAGATACGACCTTCTTCGCCACCATCGAGCTCAGCAAGAGCGGCGAGAAATGGGAGATCTCGAGCCGCCCGTCCGACGCGATCGCGCTCGCGGTGCGGGGGTCCGTGCCGCTGTTCGCTTCGCCGGACGTCCTGAACGAGGCCGGGATCTTGATCAAGGACGAGGACGAAGAGCAAGAGGTTCAGCGGTTCCGCGAATTCATCGAGTCGGTCAGTCCCGAAGATTTCGCCCGCTGACCTGGGCGAACGCTCCCGCAGGACGTCCGAGCCTCAAGCCTTGGTCGAGAGCTTCACCCTTGACGCCCGGAACGGGGCTGCTCTAGCGTGACATCGACGTAATTACCACGATGTCACCTTGGGGATGATGCGGCGATGGCTCGCGCGATGTCACTGGAAGGCGAAGAGCAGGGCTTCGGCCGGCAGACGGTCATGAAGGCGGCGGGGATCACGTACCGGCAGCTCGACTACTGGGCCCGCGAGAAGATCGTCGTCCCGAGCATCGCGGACGCGTCGGGCTCCGGCAGCCAGCGACGCTGGAGCTTCACGGACATCCTTGAGATCAAGCTCATCAAGAAGCTGATGGATAGCGGTGTGAGCCTGCAGCAGGTTCGAAAGGCGCTCGACTACGTCCGTGACGAGCTGAAGCGGCCTCTGCACGAGGTGTATCTGTTCTCCGACGGAGCGTCGATCTTCGCGAGCACGTCACCCGATGAGATGATCGACCTGTTGCGTGGCGGACAAGCAGTGTTCGGTATCGCGGTGAGCCGAGTCTACGAGGAGCTTCAGGGAGCGATTGCAGAATTCAGGAAACCCGACGCCGAAGAAGAAGAAGCCTCAGTCGCAGAAGAGCGCCCCGCCGAAGTCGGCGTCTGAGAGCGAAATGAAAGCGGCGAACGCGCCGCAACGGGTGCGCCGTCCCCAAGATCAACTCCCGAGCGATCGCACCGACTTCGCGCACGAAAGCGAACGACAGTATGCGCGGCTTCTCGACTTCTATCAGATCGAGTGGCGCTACGAGCCTCGAACCTTCGACATCGAGTGGGACGAGCAGAGGAACGTGATCAAACGTTTCTCTCCCGACTTCTACTTGCCGGAGTTCGACACCTACATCGAAGTAACTACTATGAACCAAAAGCTCGTCACGAAGAAGAACCGGAAGGTGCGCAGGCTGCGCGAGCTCTACCCAGACGTGAAGATCAAGATCTTCTACCAAAGGGACTATGTCGCGTTACTGCAGAAGTACGGCCTCGACGACCGTCGCTCGACGAAGCCGGCTACGAAGTCGGAGGGAAGAGCATGATCCCGGGGGAGACCGAATAGGTACCCCTTGCAGACACCCCCCGGTCCCGCAGCGACCGTTGCTATAGGATTCCTTCGCGCGCGCCTTCCCCGCGCTGCCGTGGCCTTTTCTGGGGAGGGTTTGCTTGGAGTTCGCCCCACATACCGACGCCGACATCCGGCGCATGCTCGACGTGATCGGCGCGCGGTCGATCGACGACCTCTTCCGCGTGATCCCGGAGGAGATACGCCTGGAGCAACCTCTCGGGATCCCGTCCGGACGGTCGGAGCCTGAGATCCTGCGCGATCTCGACGCGCTCGCGGCGCGGAATCGTTCGGCAGACGACCTCGTTTGTTTCATGGGCGCCGGCGCCTACGACCATCACATCCCATCGATGGTGTGGCCGATCCTTTCTCGCGGCGAGCTGATGACGTCCTATACGCCGTACCAGCCTGAGCTATCGCAAGGAGTGCTGCAGGCGCTGTTCGAGTACCAGACGATGGTGTGTGAGCTGACCGGGCCCGACATCTCCAACGCCGGGTTGTACGACGGCGCGAGTGCATTGCCGGAAGCGGTCAATCTTTCGGCCGGCGCGACGAAGCGCACCGCGTACGTCCTCGCCGGCGCGATCAACCCGCAGTATGCCGGTGTCCTCGCGACGCAAGCTGCCGGACTCTCGCTCGAACGACGAACGGTGTCGTGGGACGAGCATGGGCGCGTGGGGCTCGACGCGCTTCGCGCAACTGCTGAAGGCGCGGCAGCAGTCATCGTGCAGCAGCCGAACCTGTTCGGCGTCATAGAAGATCTCGTCGCGATCGCGGGCATTACGCATGCGGCCGGTGCGGAGTTGATCGTTCATGCGGATCTCACCTCCCTCGGCGTGCTCGAGGCCCCGGGGAAGCTCGGCGCAGACG
>JBHELL010000174.1:0-9561 GCA_046263075.1 Actinomycetota bacterium
GCATCATGGCGCACATCGACGCCGGCAAGACGACCACCACGGAGCGGATCCTCTATTACACCGGGCGCGCTTCCAAGGTCGGTGAGGTCCACGAAGGCACAGCGGTCATGGACTGGATGGTCCAAGAGCAAGAGCGCGGGATCACGATCACGTCCGCCGCGACCACGTGCCAGTGGAAAGATCATTGGATCAACATCATCGATACGCCCGGGCACGTGGACTTTACGGTCGAGGTAGAACGGTCGCTTCGCGTGCTCGACGGAGCGGTCGCCGTCTTCGACGCGGTGGCCGGTGTCGAGCCGCAGACCGAGACCGTCTGGCGGCAGGCGGACCGGTACCAGGTCCCTCGGATCTGCTTCGTCAACAAGATGGACCGCGTCGGTGCCGACTTCTTCCGCACGGTCGACATGATCAAAGACCGGTTGCAGTCGCGTCCGATCCCGGTCCAACTGCCCATCGGAGCAGAGGACCAGTTCCGCGGCGTCGTCGATCTCGTGAACATGGTCGCTCACGTCTGGTCGGATGAAGGTCGCGGCGAAGACTTCGAAGAAGTCGAGATCCCTGCGGACATGATGGAGCTCGTCGAGCACTGGCGGCATGAGCTGTTCGAAGCGTGCGCCGACTACGACGAGGAAGTCATGGAGGCGTACGTCGGCGGCGCGGATCCGAGCGCGGAGCACTTGCGCAAGGCAGTGCGCGCGGCGGCACTCTCGGGACACGCGACGCCTGTTCTGTGCGGAACGGCGTTCAAGAACAAGGGGGTGCAGCCGTTGCTCGACGGGATCGTGTACTACCTGCCGTCGCCGCTCGACATCCCGCCGGTGCAAGGGACGCTCCCGAACGGTGAAGCGGCCGCGCGGGAGACGCGCGACGACGCCCCGTTCAGCGCGCTCGCATTCAAGATTGCTGCGGACCCCTACGTGGGCAAGCTCACGTACTTCCGCGTGTACTCGGGCACGCTCAAAGCCGGCAGCCACGTTTCCAACTCCACCAAAGAGCGCAAGGAGCGGGTGGGCCGCATCCTTCAGATGCACGCGAATCACCGCGAGGACAAAGCAGCCGCGTTCGCCGGCGACATCGTCGCTGCCGTTGGTCTGAAACACACGACGACGGGCGACACGTTGTGCGATCCCGAGCAACCGATCGCCCTCGAGTCGATGACCTTCCCGGTTCCGGTCATCTCGGTTGCGATCGAGCCGAAGACGAAGGCGGACCAAGAGAAACTCGGCAAGTCGCTGCAGACGCTCGCCGAGGAAGACCCGACGTTCCAGGTCCGGTCGGACGAAGAGACCGGGCAGACAGTGATCTCGGGTATGGGTGAGCTGCACCTCGACGTGCTCGTCGATCGATTGAAGCGCGAATTCAAGGTCGACGCGAACGTCGGCAAGCCGCAGGTGGCCTACCGCGAGACGATCTCCAAGCCCGTGAAAGACGTCGAGCTTCGGTTCGTGCGTCAGACGGGAGGCAAGGGCATGTTCGCCGTCGTCGTCATCGACATGGAGCCGACGGGTCCCGGCGGCGGGTTCGAGTTCGTCAGCAAGCTGAAAGGCGGAGCGATCCCGCAGGAGTACGTGCCGGCCGTGGACGAAGGCGCGCAGGAAGCGCTCGAGTCGGGCATCCTCGCCGGCTACCCGATGGTCGATGTGCGCGTGACGCTCGTCGACGGCAAGTACCACGACGTCGACTCGTCGGAGATGGCCTTCCGGATCGCGGGCTCGATGGCCGCGAAGGAGGCCGCGCGCAAAGCATCTCCGGTCCTGCTCGAGCCGATCATGGACGTGGAAGCCGTTACGCCCGAGGGCAACATGGGAGACGTCATCGGTGATCTCACGGCTCGGCGCGGGAAAATCGAGCGGATGGAGCCGCGCGGACAGATGCAAGTGATCCGCGCGCGCGTCCCGCTCGCTGAGATGTTCGGCTACGTCACCGACTTGCGTTCGAAGACGCAAGGGCGCGCGACGTCGACGATGCAGTTCCACAGTTACGAACCGGTGCCGGAGAGCATCGCGAAAGAGATCGTTGCGAAGGAACGTGGAGAGTAAGGGGTTTCCCGAGCAGGGCACCACGCGCTGAGGGAGGACGACGATGGGCAAGCAGAAGTTCGAACGGACCAAGCCGCACGTGAACATCGGCACGATCGGTCACATCGACCACGGCAAGACGACGCTCACGGCTGCCATCACGAAGGTGCTGGCGGAGAAGGGCTACGCCGATTTCACGCCGTTCGACCAGATCGACAAGGCGCCGGAAGAGCGCGAGCGCGGCATCACCATCTCCATCGCGCACGTGGAGTATCAGACGGACAAGCGCCACTACGCGCACGTCGACTGCCCGGGTCACGCGGACTACATCAAGAACATGATCACAGGCGCCGCGCAGATGGACGGTGCGATCCTCGTCGTATCGGCTGCCGATGGTCCGATGCCGCAGACGCGCGAGCACGTGCTGCTGGCTCGACAGGTGAACGTTCCCTACATCGTCGTCGCCCTGAACAAGGTCGACATGGTGGATGACCCCGAGCTGCTCGACCTCGTCGAGCTGGAGGTGCGGGAGCTCCTCAGCAAGTACGAATTCCCCGGCGACGATGTTCCCGTCATCCGGTTGTCGGCGCTTAAGGCGCTCGAGGGCGACGAAACTGCCAAGCAAGGGATCTTCGAGCTGATGGACGCGTGCGACACCGCGATCCCCGAGCCCGAGCGCGACGTCGACAAGCCGTTCTTGATGTCGATCGAAGACGTGTTCTCCATCACCGGTCGTGGAACGGTCGTGACCGGCCGCGTCGAGCGTGGCGTGCTGAAGAAGATGGAGGAAGTCGAGATCGTCGGCCTCGAGGAGAAGCCGAAGAAGACGACGGCTACCGACCTCGAGATGTTCCGCAAGCTCCTCGACGAGGTGCAAGCGGGCGACAACGTCGGCGTCCTGGTCCGTGGTGTCGACAAGGACGACGTGCAACGCGGGCAGGTTCTCGCGAAGCCCGGCACGATCACGCCACACACGAACTTCGAGGCGCAGGTGTACGTGCTCTCGAAGGAAGAAGGCGGGCGTCACACGCCGTTCTTCAACAACTATCGCCCGCAGTTCTACTTCCGCACCACCGACGTTACCGGCGCCATCAAGCTGCCGGACGGCGTCGAGATGGTGATGCCCGGTGACAACACGTCGATGACGGTCGAGCTCATCCAGCCGATCGCGATGGAGGAAGGCCTCCGTTTCGCGATCCGTGAAGGTGGACGCACGGTCGGCGCCGGTCGTGTGACGAAGATCCTCAAGTAAGGACAAAGAGATGGCGGCACAGCAGAAGATTCGGATCAGGCTCAAGGCCTACGACCACGAGATCGTGGATCGTTCGGCGCGCATGATCGTCGAGCGCGCAACGCGATCCGGGTCGAAGGTCTCCGGGCCGATCCCGCTTCCGACGGAGCGGAGCGTCTACTGCGTCATCCGGTCGCCGCACAAGGACAAGGACTCGCGGGAGCACTTCGAGATGCGCACGCACAAGCGACTCATCGACATCGTCGACCCGACTCCGAAAACCGTCGACGAGCTCATGCGCATCGACCTGCCCGCGGGCGTGGACATCGAGATCAAGCTGTGAAACAGATAAGGAAAGCGATCCTCGGCGAGAAGCTGGGCATGACCCAGGTCTTCACCGACGACGGGCGCGCCGTGCCTGTGACGCTCGTTCAGGCCGGCCCGTGCACCGTCGTGCAGGTGCGCACATCGGACCGGGACGGCTACGCAGCGGTGCAGCTCGGGTACGGCGAGGTGAAAGAGTCGCGCGTGAACAAGCCGGAGAAGGGTCACTTCGCCAAGGCGAAGGTTGCGCCGGCTCGTCATCTGGTCGAGGTGCGAACGGAGGATGCATCGACGTACGAGATCGGCTCGTCGATCGGTGTCGATCGCTTCGCAGCAGGTGAGTTCGTCGACGTGACCGGCGTTTCGAAGGGCAAAGGTTTCGCCGGCGCGATGAAACGCTGGAACTTCGCAGGCAAGCCCGACTCGCACGGCACGGAGCGCAAGCACCGCTCGACGGGGTCGATCGGCGCCGGCACGACACCGGGGCGCGTCGTCAAGGGCATGCGCGGGCCCGGCAGGCTCGGCGGTGATCGCACCACGATCCTTTCGCTGGAAGTCGTCGAGTC
The DNA here is from genome assembly GCA_046263075.1 of Actinomycetota bacterium. Taxonomy (GTDB): domain Bacteria; phylum Actinomycetota; class AC-67; order AC-67; family AC-67; genus JBHELL01. The sequence continues at coordinate 4,143 of JBHELL010000174.1, forward strand.
CGATCCGGAACGCAACCTGCTGATGATCAAAGGTGCGCTTCCCGGTCCGAACGGCGGGCTGGTCTTGATCCGCGATGCCGTGAAGCGAGGTGCGAAGTGAGCACGGTGCAGGTCCGCTCCCGTTCCGGCGACGTCGTCGGCGAGGTGACGCTGGCGTCCGAGCTGTTCGAAGCGCAGATCAACGTGCCGGTGATGCACCAGGTCGTCGTCGCGCAGATGAACGCGCGCCGAGCCGGGACGCACGACACGAAGACGCGCGGCGAGGTTTCCGGCGGTGGCAAGAAGCCGTACCGCCAGAAGGGAACCGGCAACGCGCGCCAAGGGTCGATCCGCGCCCCGCACTACTCGGGCGGTGGCGTCGTGTGGGGGCCGCACCCCCGGGACCACTCGCAGAAGGTTCCGAAGAAGATGCGCGCGCTCGCGCTCAAGGGCGCGCTGAGCGATCGTGCGCGCGAAGGCAAGGTCGTCGTTCTCGATGCACTCGCGTTCGAGACGCCGCGTACGAAGGATGCGCTCGCGGTGCTCGAATCGATGGGAGCGTCGAAGGGCACCGTGCTGCTCGTTTTGAACGCGCGCGATGAGTCCGTGACGAAGTCCTACCGCAACGTGCAGCGCGTTCACATCATCACGGTCGATCAGCTGAACACGTACGACATCGTGTGCCGGGACTGGCTCGTCTTCACGCGCGACGCCCTTGAAACGTTGAACGCGCGCGCCGACGCCGAGCCGAACAAGACGGAGGTGCAGTCGTGAAGGATCCTCGCGATGTCATCCTGCGTCCCGTCGTTTCGGAGAAGAGCTACAGCGCTCTCGACCACGGCGTGTACACATTCGTCGTGCATCCCGATGCGAACAAGACCGAGATCAAAGACGCGGTCGAGAAGATCTTCGAGAAGCACGTCGTGAAGGTGAACACGGTCACGCGCAAAGGCAAGACGAAGATGATCCGCTCGGCGAGCGGATGGAAGGAAGGCAAGCGTGGGTCGCAGAAGCGCGCGATCGTCACGCTCGCGCCGGGCGAAACGATCGAGATCTTCCAAGCGAAGTAGGGGACGATGGGCATCCGACGGTACAAGCCGACGACACCGGGGCGCAGAGGCGCCAGCGGGTCCGACTACTCCGAGCTGACGCGAAGCAAGCCGGAGAAGAGCCTGACGCGGGCGGTCAAGAGCAGCGGTGGACGCAACGCGTACGGGCGCACGACGGCTCGGTACCGCGGCGCAGGCAACAAGCGCCGGTACCGGATGATCGACTTCCGCCGGAACAAGGACGGCATCCCTGCCAAGGTTTTCTCGATCGAGTACGACCCCAACCGGAACTGCCGGATTGCGTTGCTGCACTACCGCGACGGTGAGAAGCGCTACATCATCTGCCCCGACAAGCTGAACACGGGCGAGACGGTCGTCTCCGGCGAGCGCGCGGACATCAAACCTGGTAACGCGCTTCCGCTCCGCAACATCCCGGTCGGCACCGTCGTGCACGCCGTCGAGCTTCGTCCCGGCGGCGGGGCCAAGATCGCGCGATCGGCAGGTACGAGCGTGCAGCTACTCGCCAAGGAAGGCTCGTTCGCGCATCTCCGCATGCCGTCCGGCGAGATCCGTCTTGTCGAGAACGCGTGTCGCGCAACGGTCGGTGAGGTCGGGAACGCAGAGTGGGAGCTCATCAACTGGGGGAAGGCCGGGCGCATCCGGTACCGCGGTCGCCGCCCGCATGTCCGCGGCGTCGTCATGAACCCGGTCGACCACCCGCTCGGCGGTGGAGAAGGTAAATCCTCCGGCGGTCGTCGTCCGGTGAGCCCCTGGGGCAAGCCCGAAGGCCGCACACGTAAGCGCAAGCCGTCGGATCGTCTGATCCAGCGGCGCCGGAAGAGCAAGAAGGGTTAGGGATGGCGCGGAGTCTGAAGAAGGGACCGTTCGTCGACGACCATCTGCAGAAGAAGGTCGACGAAGCACGCCGCAAGGGCGGGCGCTCGATCATCAAGACGTGGTCGCGCCGCTCGACGGTGACACCCGACATGGTCGGGCTCACGATCGCGGTGCACGACGGTCGGAAGCACGTCCCGGTCTTCGTCTCCGAGTCGATGGTCGGTCACAAGCTCGGCGAGTTCGCTATGACGCGAACGTTCCGCGCGCACGGTGGCTCGGCAGGGAAAGAGAAAGCGACGACGGTGAAGTGATGGCGAGGAACAACAAGAACGAAGCGATCGCGCGGCTCACCTTCACGAGGATCGCGCCGAACAAGGCGCGCATCGTGCTGGATCAGATCCGCGGGCTGCGGGCGGAAGAGGCGCAGCGTGTCCTTCAGTTCTCGCGCAAGTCGGCGTCGCACGAGATCGGCAAGGTGCTGAACGCTGCGATCGCCAACGCCGGGAGGGTCCTCAACGCCGAGTCGGATGAGCTGTTCGTGACGCGATGCTGGGCGGACGAGGGCATGACCCTCAAGCGCTTCATGCCGCGCGCGCAAGGCCGTGCGTACCGGATCCGCAAGCGCATGTCGCACATCACCGTCTGTGTAGGGAAGGAAGGGTAATGGGTCAGAAGATCAACCCCTACGGGTTCCGCCTCGGTGCGAACCCGAGCTTCCCGTGGCGCTCGCGGTGGTTCAGCGAGAAGCAGTACGAACCGTGGCTGCAAGAGGATCGACGCATCCGCGAGTACATCGACAAGAACTTCGGGCACGCCGGCATCGCGCGCGTCGACATCGAGCGCAAGGGTGACCGTCTGCAGGTCGACATCCACACGGCTCGTCCGGGCATCGTGATCGGACGGCGCGGTGCAGAGATCGATCGCATCCGCGACGAGCTCATGAAGCTGCTCGGCAAGGAGTACATCAAGGTCGACGCGCTCGAGATCAAGCAGCCCGAGCAAGAGGCACCGATCGTCGCGCAAGGGATCGCGGAGCAGCTTGCGGGACGCGTGTCGTTCCGGCGTGCGATGCGCCGCGGCGTGCAGTCCGCGATGCGCGCGGGAGCCAAAGGCATCAAGGTGCAGGTGTCGGGTCGCTTGGGCGGCGCCGAGATGAGCCGCTCCGAGTGGTACCGGGAAGGAAGAGTGCCGCTGCACACGTTGCGCGCGGATATCGACTATGGATTCCGCGAAGCGAAGACGCAGTTCGGTCGCATCGGCGTGAAGGTGTGGATCTACCGCGGCGACGTCATGCCGACTCGCGAAGAGAGGGAAGCGGAGCTCGCGAAAGCCCGCGCGCGAGCAACAGCGGCGGGCGAGATCATCCCCGCGGCGATGCCGCGCCGTCCCGGCGGACGCGCCGGCGCTGGGCCGCGCGGCGACAAGCCTGCACGCCCGCGCACGGGTGCTCCGCGTACGGGTGCTCCGCGCGCGCCGCGCGCAGCAGCCAAGCCGCGCGCCGAAGCTCCGGCGACGGCGACACCGGCGGAAGCTCCGGCGACGGCCGCTCCCGTGGAGACCGCCACACCAGACATCCCCGCAACGCCGAAGACGGAGCCGGAGGCGTAGATGCTCGCGCCCAAGAAGGTCAAGCACCGCAAGCAGCATCGCGGCCGCATGCGCGGTGCCGCGAAGGGCGGAACGCGGGTAGCGTTCGGCGACTTCGGGCTGCAAGCCGTCGAGCCGAAGTGGGTAACCGCTCGTCAGATCGAAGCAGCACGTGTCGCGATGACGCGTCACATCAAGCGTGGCGGCAAGGTGTGGATCAACATCTTTCCCGACAAGCCCTACACGAAGAAGCCGGCAGAAACACGGATGGGCTCGGGGAAAGGCAATCCCGAAGGCTGGGTCGCCGTCATCAAGCCGGGTCGCGTGCTGTTCGAGCTCGCCGGCGTCGACGAAGAGACGGCGCGAGAAGCGATGAGACTCGCGCAGCACAAGCTCCCCGTGCGCACGCGATTCATCAGGCGTGAAGAAGGCGAGTGATGACGAAGTCAGAGGAACTGAGGACGCTGCCCGATGACGAGCTCGAAACGAAGCTCGCAGAGGCGAAGGAAGAGTTGTTCAACCTTCGCTTCCAGCTCGTGACGGGGCAGCTCGGCAATCCGATGCGACTGAAGGTGCTGCGCAAGGAGATCGCGCGCATCCTGACGGTCATGCGGGAGCGGGAGCTCGCAGAGCTCGATCGCATCGGAGCCGGTGTCGGCGGCGCGAGCGGGGCCGGAGAGGCGGAGGAAGCGTGATGGAAGAACGAGGGCGGCGTAAGACGCGCACCGGCGTCGTCGTCAGCGACAAGATGGACAAGACCGTGGTCGTCGCCGTCGAGGACACGTTCCGTCATCCGATCTACGGCAAGACACAGCGCCGCCGGTCGAAGTACAAGGCGCACGACGAGACGAACTCAGCCGGCATCGGCGATCGCGTTCGCATCACCGAAACGCGACCGCTGTCGAAGACCAAGCGGTGGCGGGTCGCGCAGATCCTGGAGAAGGCCAAGTGATCCAGCAAGAATCCCGCCTGAAAGTCGCCGACAACACGGGCGCGCGCGAGATACTTTGCATCCGCGTGCTCGGCGGCTCAGGCCGCCGGTACGCCGGGATCGGGGACATCATCGTCGCGTCCGTGAAGGACGCGCTGCCGGGCGCTCCGGTGAAGAAGGGCGAGGTCGTCAAGGCGGTCGTCGTTCGCACCCGCAAGGAGCACCGTCGGCCGGACGGTTCGTACATCCGTTTCGACGAGAACGCCGCCGTCCTGATCAACGATCAATTCAACCCGCGCGGGACCCGCATCTTCGGGCCGGTCGCGCGCGAGCTACGGGAGAAGAAGTTCATGAAGATCATCTCGCTGGCGCCGGAGGTGCTCTAGGTGGCCGGTGGCTTGAAGATCCGCAAAGGCGACACGGTGCAGGTGCTTGCCGGGAAGGACAAGGGCAAGCAGGGACGCGTCGTGAACGTGTATCCCGACGTGCGCAAGGTCATGGTCGAGGGTGTGAACCAGGTCAAGCGTCACGAGCCGGTTCGCCCTGCGCCGAGCGGGAGCGGGATGATCGGCGGGATCACGACCAAAGAGATGCCGGTCCACGTGAGCAACGTCGCGATCATCTGCGACGCCTGCCACCGGCCGACGCGCATCGGCTACAAGATCGACGGCGACTCGAAGCAGCGAGTCTGCCGTCACGACGACTGCGGTGCGGTGATCTCATGACCGACACGATGACCATCCCACGGCTGAAGCAGCGGTATCGCGCCGAGATCGCCGTTCGGCTGAAGGACGAGCTCGGGCTGCCCAACATCATGCAGGTCCCGCGCGTGCAGAAGGTCGTCATCAACATGGGCGTCGGCGAAGCGATCAAGGACGCGAAGCTGATCGAAGGAGCCGTCGCCGATCTGACGACGATCGCGGGACAGAAGCCTCTCGTAACGAAGGCGCGCAAGTCGATCGCGGGTTTCAAGCTCCGCGAAGGCCAGGCGATCGGTGTGAAGGTGACCTTGCGCGGCGATCGCATGTGGGAGTTC
>JBHELL010000175.1:0-5289 GCA_046263075.1 Actinomycetota bacterium
TCCCCGTCGTATCGAGTGCGAACGAGTACGGCGCGGTCGCGTCACTCGCGGTGTTCACGTCGTCGACGAACAGGTCGACCGATGCGACGCCGCTCCCGCCTGCGTCGTCCGCCGCCGTGACCGTGACGGGCACTCCCGAGGCGACGGACGCACCGTTCGCCGGTGACGTGATCGATGCCGTCGGCGCCGTGGTGTCCGGCGGCGGCGCGGACCACGTCAAGGCGATCGTGCCGTTGGACGCGCCGGCGCCGCTGTTGAACCCATCGACGGCGATCTTGTAATCGGTGCCGTTGATGGCGCTGAATATCACCTTGCTCTGCGCGACACCGCAGCAGTCATTGCTCGACGCGACCGCCGTCAGGGCGTTGACCGCCGAGCCGGTGTAGACACCGAGCAACGTGTCGTAGTTGCTGCCAAGCGTGTCGAACTCGATCGTGCCGTTGCCCGGCGCGACCCAGTCGAACCAGACCGAGCGACCGCCAGCGTTCCCTGCGTGCAACGGCTCGCCCGTCTGCTTCGTCGCGCCGACGTTCGTTCCGGCCACCGACCCGCTGCCGCCGGTCAGCGTCGTCGCAGCGCCGAAGGCATCGTTCGCAGGCGGCGTCTGCGTCCAGCTCAGCGTCACCGGACCGGTCACCCCTGCATTACCGTCGATCGCGATGCTGTACACCGTAGAGATCGTGGCGTCGAAGCTCGCCTTGCTCTGCGTCCCACCGCAGCAGTCGTTGTTCGACGCGACCGATGTCAGTGATCCCACGTCTCCGCCGGTGTAGACGGCGAGGACGGTGTCGATTCCGCTGCCGAGCGTGTCGAATGTGAAGTTGCCGTTCGCCGGAGCCGTCCAGCGCCACCAGACCGATGCTCCGCCGATGTTGCCTGCGTGGTTCGGCTCCCCGTCTTCCTTCGACGCGCGCGCGTTGCTCCCCGTCGTCGAGCCGCTCAGCCCGTTGATCGTGATCGCCGAGGCGAAGTTGTCGTTCGCAGGCGGCGGACCCCAATGAAGCGCGATACTTCCTTGCGCGGGATCGCTGCTCGCTTGCTTGCCGCCGATCTGGATCTTGTACGTGACCCCGCCGGTCGGCGTGAATGTAATGCGGCTCGTCGTCGTTCCGGCTGCGTCGTCGTTGCCCGCCACCTGCGACAGGGTGTCCAGTGTCGCTCCGGTGTAGATGTTCGCGATGGTGTCGAACGTGCTGCCGAGTGTGTCGAACGTCATCGTCGTCGAGTCGGGCGCTTGCCACGTGTACCACACGGTCGCGCCGCAGAACGAGTTGTTGAAGCAGCCCTCGCTCGCCTCCATCGTTGCCGCTTGATTCGAGCCCGTCGTCGAGCCGCTCGCGCCGCTCAGCGTCTGCGCGTTCGCGAAATTGTCATTCGGCGGCGACACGGTTTCGCTCCAATTCATGTGGAGCGTGCCCTGGTAGCCGTCCGCGTAATTGAGGTCGGTCGTGTATTGGATGCCGTCGACCTGGAATGTGTATGTGACGCCGCTGGTGGCGGGGAACGAGATCGACGACGTCTTGTCGAGCGCGCCCACGTCGTTGTTGTCCGCTACGAGCGTCAGGTTATTGATGCTCGACCCGGTGTACGCGGCGATCGTCGTGTCGAAGTTGCTGCCCGAAGTCGTGGCCGTCATCGTGCCGGTCGACGGTGCGACCCAGCTGTACCAAACGCTTCTGCCGCCGGTGAATCCACCGTGGAACAGCTGCTCGTTCACCGACTCGACCGTCGACGCGGTATTCGAGTCGGATGCGCGCGAGCCGCTCGTGCCGGACAGCGCTTGCGCCGTGGCGAAGTCGTCGTTCGCAGGCGCGGGCGCGAACGAAAGGTTCAACGAGATCGAACCGGAGCCGTAGGTTCCGGTGCCGTCGTCTTTCCCGCCGACCTGGATCTTGTAGATGCGTCCGGACACGACCTGGAACTTGATGCTGCTCCACGTGTTCGCACCCGAATCGTTGTTGCTCGTGACACCGATGACGCTCTGGTTGAGCCGGTTCAGCGGGTCACCGAGCGGATACGACGTGCCCTGATATGCCTCGAGTGTCGTGTCGAAGTCACTGCCGCTCGTCGTGAGCGTCAGGTCGCCGTTCGACGGCGCCGTCCATCTCCACCAGACGGTAGCGCCGAAGAACGCATTGTCCGTGTTGAGGTTCTCGTTCGGCTCCTCGGTTGCTGCCACGTTCGTGCCGCTGACCGTGATGCTCGTTACCGCGTTCGAGATCGTCGATGCGCTTGCAAGGTTGTCGTTTCCGGGTGCCGCGAACGCGACCGATCCGGTCGCGACGACCATCGCCGCGGCCATGACCGCCGTGAGCGCGACGAGCCCAGCCGTTCGCCTCGTTGCCCGCCCAAGCTTGTTCATCTCTGCCCCTATCCCCGCCGGACTCCATGAAAGGGCGACCCCGGCCGGCGCCCCCCCGACACCGGCCGGAAGCTCTCCCGAACCGAGGGCGCCACGTCCCGCGTGGCGCGCGCCACGCCCGGCGTGACGCCTCTGGGGTGGAGGAGCCGGATGAAGCTCGACATGCTTTTCGAGGGTGAAGCCTGGTACACGACCGAGGGCGCGTGGATCTACCCGCCCTCCGAAGCTGCCGGTTACGCGGAGGGTGCCGGCGCGATCGCCGGCCCGGCCATCACCGGCGAGCTGCGCTGGTCCAACCGCGCGCGCAGGCGCTCCGACGGGATCTGGTTCGTCGACATCCGCGGGTACATAACGACGTCCGACCGCGCGCGCATCCTGCTGCGGATGTCGGGCCGCAGCCTCCCGGAGCACGAGCCGCAGCAGACGCGCGACGTCGTTCTGTGGGCGAGCCTCGAGTGTGAGGACGAGCGCTACGCATGGCTCGGCGATGTCGCTGCGGTCGTGGAAGGGCGCTTCGACCCGCGCCGCGGATCGCTGCGTTTACGCGTATTCGGGTGCACCAACGAGTTGCCGGCGGAAGAGGATCAGGTTGTCCACTCGATGGGACGGTCGGGGTTGTAGGAGCAGAACACGCCGGTGCGGATCGTGACGTCGAGGTGGCGGCCGAGGTCTTCGTGTGCGTCCCGGATGCGCGCGAGCGATTCCTTCACGCGCTGCGTCACGGCCTTGCGCGCGCGCTCCGCCGGGTCGCCGGCCTTGCGCGCGCGGCCGCCGAGCCCGTAGGCGGTGCCGAGCGCGCGCGTCACCTGCTCGAGCTCCTCGCGCGCGCGTTCGGCTCGTCCCTCGTCGTCCCAATCGGTCGCCTCTGCGATCTCGGTTTCGAGCTCGACGATCTTCCGTTTCAGCTCCGCGCGCGCGCGTGGATCGAGGATGTCGTCCGCCGAGCCGTTCGTCGCCGGCGCTATGCCCGCGATGGCTGCGACGAGATCCGAAGCGTGGATCTCGAGGGCAGGACGGCCGAGCAAGTACGCGATGTAGCGCATGCCCTTCGAGTCGCGCAGGCGCACGGCTCGACCGGCGAACGAGATCGCCCACGTGTCGCCTTCGGTCCGGAATTCCCCGGCGGCGGCGGGGACGGTTGCCGGAGCTGTTCGCGGGCGCGCGCGGCTCGACAGCGCATGGGGAAGCTCGCCGTACAGCGCGTAGGCGATCAGCTCGTCGCGCGAGAGCGTCGCGCCTTCAGACGCCGCGATGTCGTATGCAGCACCACCTGCAAGCGCGCGCGCCTCGCCGACGGCGTCGTCGAGCAGCCGGCGTTCCTGCGGGGGCCGCACGGCGCCGAGGGACTCCCACAACGCAGATGCTGCACCGAACAAGCGAGCGGCATGCTCGCCGTTGCCGCGCACGACCGCGACCCTTGCGAGTCCTTCACACGCCGAGACCACCATGCCGTCGTTGCCGAGCGTCATCGCGCGCTCGAGCATCTCTTTGAACCACCGCTCTGCCGTGTCGGGGTCACCGTCGAGCAACGCCATCCGCCCGAGGCCGAGCGTGGCTTCCGCGCCGGTGTGAACGGCGGAGACGGAGTTCGACAGCTCATGCGCGCGTTCGAGGTTGACGCGCGCGCTCGCGACGTCGCCCTCTTCTCCGTCGAGCGTTGCGAGGTTCACCAGGACGCTGGCGAGCGACGCGGTCAACCGTGAGGCTTGGCATACCGCAACCGAATCTTCGTAGGATGCGCGCGCGCCGGCCCGGTCGCCTTTCTCGAACAGCACGACGCCGAGCAGGTTCGTCGCGAAGGCGCGCCCCTCGTCGTACCCAGTTCCTTTCCAGATCGCCAGCGCCTCGCGGAGCTTGGACTCTGCGTCGTCGAGCCGTCCGCCATCGCGCGCGATCAGCGCGAGGTTGTACAGCCCTCGCCCGATCGCGTCGCGCCCGCCGCTGCGCTTGAGGATCGTGACGGACTCTTCGAACAAGGCTCGCGCGTCGCCGAGCCGCGACGACGTCCATGCGATCGTTCCGAGGTTGTTCAGCGCGAGCGCGATGATGCCCGGAGCGTCGAGCGCCCGCGCGAGGTCGAGCGCTTCTTGCGTGTGACGCGTTGCGACGTCCATGCGGCCGACCGCGCGCGCGACTCGTCCCGCAGAGATCAACATGTTCGCGAGCGTCGATCGCGCGCTGTGCGTGCGTTGCAACTCGATCGCACGTTCCAGCGCGTCGAGCGTCTCCGGCGAGTCGGGCACCGTGTTCGCGCGCGCGCCGTGCGCGTTCGCGATCAAGCGCGCGTCTCCGATCGTTTCCGCAAGAGGGACCGAATCTCGTGCGAGCGCGCGCGCTTCCTCCCGCGCGTAGCCCTTGAGCACGAGCGAGAGCGTGCTGACACCTTCGTAGATCAGTCGCGCGTCACCGGTTGCCCGGGCGTCCGTGAGCGCGCCGCGCGCGAGCCCTTCGGCTTCTTCGTCGGAGACGAACCGAACAACGCTCGCGAGCCGCATCCGGGCATGGATCCCGCCGTCGTGCCCGACGAGCAACCGCAGCCACGATTCCGCCTCGTTCCACCATTGCTTGATGTTCCAGAACTCGGTGAGCGCGTCGACCATGCTGTTCAACGTCGTCCAGTCGTCGTCCGCCCGCGCATCGGCGAGCGCCGCGCGGATGTTGTCGTGCGCGCGCTCGAGCGCGCGGGCTGCGCGGATCTGCTCCGGCCCTTTGAAGAGATCGCCGTAGATCATCGCGATCGATGCGAAATGAGCTCTGTGGCGGTCGCGGGCGGCGCGCTCTTCTGCCCCGTCGAGTTGCTTCAACGCGAAATCTCGGATCGTGTCGAGCAGCCGGTAGCGGATCGCGACGTCGTCCGCCTCGGCGGCGAGGAGCGACTTCGTGACGAGGCTCTGCACGAGCTCGATGACCGTCGTCTCCTCCACACC
>JBHELL010000176.1:0-6579 GCA_046263075.1 Actinomycetota bacterium
GTCCCGAGGTGCTGACCAGGGTGGCGTCGTGACCTCGGGTTTCGGGGGGCCATATTCCCTGGTAGCATGGCCGGTCGGCTCCCGGACGATCCCGCGCCTGTTCGCGTGCGCCCGGCCGGGCGGCATCCACGACGGAGAATGCAGATGAAGGTACGTCCGAGCGTCCGCAAGATGTGCGAGAAGTGCAAGATCATCCGGCGAGCCGGCCGGGTGATGGTGATCTGCTCGAATCCGCGGCACAAGCAGAGACAGGGGTAGGGCATGGCTCGTATCGCAGGCGTCGATCTTCCGCGCGATAAGCGCGTCGAAGTCGCGCTGACATACATCTTCGGCGTCGGCCCGACGCTCGCGCGCAAGACGCTCGCGGCGACGCGCGTCGAGTCGTCGCGCCGCGTTCGCGATCTCACCGACGACGAGGTCGTTCGGCTGCGCGAGTGGATCGACGCGAACTACAAGGTCGAAGGAGATCTGCGCCGTCAGGTCTCGACCGACATCAAGCGCAAGATCGAGATCAACTGCTACCAGGGTGTGCGGCACCGCCGCAGCCTTCCGGTGCGCGGCCAGCGCACGCACACCAACGCGCGCACGCGCAAGGGCCCGAAGAAGACGGTGGCGGGCTCCAAGAAGGTCAAAGCGAAGAAGTAGGGGAGTAGATGGCGAAGCCCAAGCGCTCGAAGCGCAAAGAGAAGAAGAACGTGCCGCACGGTCACGCTCACATCAAGAGCACGTTCAACAACACGATCGTGACCATCACGGACCAGCAGGGTCACACCCTGTCGTGGGCGTCGAGCGGCAACGTCGGCTTCAAGGGCTCGCGGAAGTCCACGCCGTTCGCAGCGCAGCTTGCAGCGGAAGCTGCGGCGCGCCGCGCGATGGAGCACGGCGTGAAGCGCGTCGACGTTTTCGTGAAGGGTCCGGGCTCGGGACGCGAGACGGCGATCCGCTCGCTGGCGGCAGCCGGACTCGAGATCGCAGGGATCCAAGACGTGACGCCTGTGCCGCACAACGGCTGCCGGCCGCCACGCCGGAGGAGAGTCTGATGGCGCGTTACACAGGAGCGGACTGCAAGCTGTGCCGCCGCGAGAAGATGAAGCTCTTCCTCAAGGGCACGAAGTGCGAGACGCCGAAGTGCCCGATCGAGAAGCGCCCCTTCCCGCCCGGTCAGCACGGCCGCACGCAACGTCTCCCGAAGGAAGAGGGCTATCGCGTGCAGCTGCGCGAGAAGCAGCGCGCGCGCCGCATCTACGGCGTCCTCGAGCGGCAGTTCCGCAACTATTACGAAGAAGCGACGCGCCAAAAGGGCGTCACAGGTGAGACGTTGCTGCGTCTGCTCGAATCGCGACTCGACAACGTCGTGTTCCGCGCCGGCTTCTCGCTGTCGCGCGATCAGGCTCGGCAACTCGTCCGTCACGGACACGTCGAGCTGAACGGCAAGCGCGCCTCGATCCCGTCGATGCGTGTTCGCCCCGGCGACGTCGTGAAGGTCGGCGAAGGCTCGCGGCACCTTCAGCCCGTGCTGCACGCGGTCGCCGTGAACGAGACTCGCAGCGCACCGAACTGGCTGGAGGTCGATCGAGACACGCTCGCAGCCACGATCCGTCAGTTGCCGAGCCGCGATCAGATCGACGTCCCGATCCAGGAACAGATGATCGTCGAGCTCTATTCGAAGTAAGACCTTCCCATACGAAAGGAACACCCCTTGCTGAACCTGCAGAGGCCGCAGATCGTCGAAGAGCCGCTGAGCGACATCCGTTGGAAGTTCGCGATCGAGCCGCTCGAGCCGGGCTTCGGCTACACCATCGGAAACTCGCTGCGCCGTACGCTGCTGTCGTCGATCCCCGGCGCGGCGGTTACCCAGATCCGTATCGAGGGAGTGCTGCACGAGTTTTCGTCGGTCAACGGTGTTAAAGAAGACGTCACAGACATCATCTTGAACCTGAAAGACCTCGTCATCCGCAGCGATCACGACGATCCGGTGTCGGTCTTCTTGCGCGTGCAAGGGCCGAAGGACGTCGTCGCAGGTGACATCGAGGTGCCGTCGGGCATCGAGGTCTTGAACCCGGACCTTCGCATCGCCACGATCAACAAGAAGGCGCGGCTCGACATGGAGATGATCGTCGAACGCGGTCGCGGCTACGTCACGAGCGAGCGGAACAAGCGCGGGGACACTATCGGTGTCATCCCGATCGACTCGATCTTCTCGCCGGTGCGACGGGTGTCGTACGCGGTCGAGCACACGCGCGTCGAGCAGATGACCAACTTCGACCGTTTGGTGCTCGACATCGAAACGAACGGAGCGATCACGCCCAAGGAAGCGCTCGCCGCAGCAGGGCGCACGCTGAACGAGCTGCTCGGTCTCGTCGCCGACCTGTCGGAGGCACGTGCGCTCACGCTGGGCCCCGCGCCGGAAGAGGCGGCACGCGCATCGGATTACGCGCTTCCGATCGAAGAGCTCGACCTGTCGGTGCGCTCGTACAACTGCTTGAAGCGCGAAGGTGTCATGTCGGTCGGCGACCTTGTCCAGCGGACCGAGCAGGACTTGCTCGATATCCGCAATTTCGGCCAGAAGTCGATCGACGAAGTGAAGATGAAGCTGCAAGAGCTCGGCCTGGGACTGCGCGGAGACTGACATGCCGACACCGAAGAAGGGCGCGCGCCTCGGGTCGGGACCGGCCCATCAGAAGCAATTGCTGGCCGGTATCTGCCGTTCCCTGTTCCTGCAGGGGCGCGTGCAGACGACGGTGGCGCGCGCGAAGGCGGCTCGACCGCTCGCCGAGCACCTGATCACCTTCGCGAAGCGCGGGGATATCTCGGCGCGTCGTGAGGTTCTGCGAACGGTGACCGACAAGGAAGCGGTGCACAAGCTCTTCACGGAGATCGCGCCGAAGTATGCCGAGCGCCCCGGCGGGTATACGCGCATCACGAAAGCCGGGTTCCGCAAGGGCGACTCGGCGCCGCTCGCGGTCCTCGAGTTGGTGGCAGACCGCGAAGAGTAAGTGAACGTCGTTCGCGACGAGCCGCAGCGGTTGGCACTGCTGGTCGCCTACGACGGAACCGACTTCTCGGGCTTCGCGCGCCAGAAGCACGCGCGTACCGTGCAAGGTGTCATCGAAGACTCCCTGCAGCTTCTGTTGCGCTCTCCGGTGAACACGACGGCGGCAGGTCGCACCGACGCCGGCGTCCACGCATCCGGGCAAGTCGTTTCTTTGGATGTTCCCGACAGCACCGACCCGCTGTGGCTGTTGAAGCGGCTGAACAAGTTGTTGTCGCCCGAAGTCGTGGTCAGAGCCGCATCGGTCGTCCCCGCCACGTTCGACGCGCGCTTCTCGGCGACCGGCCGCGAATACGAGTACCGCATCTACCGCGGCGAGGTCGCGGATCCGTTCCGCGATCGATTCATGGTGCATCTGACGGGGCCGCTCTCGGTGACGTCGATGCGCGCCGGAGCGAAGCTGCTCGTCGGGGAGCACGACTTCTCGTCGTTCTGCCGTCGGAGCCCCGGCCGGTCGCCCGTGCGGCGCGTCCGGCTGATCCGCATCGTGACCGGCACGGACGCGGTGACGTTTCACATCGCGGCCGACTCGTTCTGCCATCAGATGGTGCGCTCGATCGTCGGGTTGCTGCTCGAGGTCGGCCAAGGGAAGAAACAACCCGACGACGTCTCGCGCGCGCTGCGCGGGCGCGACCGGAACGCTGCAGGCCCGGTCGCGCCGGCCCGTGGGTTGCACCTCGTCCGCGTCCGGTATGCGCGCGCGCCGTTCCGGGGTATCGCCTGACCGTCAGGGATCTCCTTCTCCATACGGAGCATGCTCACTTTGCGACGGAACTCTTCAGGTTGGGGCGTCGTCAGACGGTCTGCTTCACCGCCGTCGCTTGGATCGCTGGATCCATGTGCGAAGTGCCTCCAGCGACAGCAGAGAGCCTCAGAGACTTCCCGAGCCCGTTCGCCGCCTGGAGCAGCCGAGAAGAGACTCTTCAAGGTGATTCGGTCTCGATCCCGCGCGCGGGTTGCCACCGGCGCGCGCCTCGGGTAGCCTTTCAGCCCGCTGACCAGGGCATTTTCTCCTGTGAAGACCTTCTCTCCGAAAGACTCGGACATCCAGCGCCGTTGGTGGGTTCTGGATGCGGACGGCCGCGTCCTCGGCAAGGTCGCGACCGACGCCGCGCGCCTGCTGCGGGGTAAGCACAAGCCGATCTTCGCCCCTCATGTCGACACCGGCGACTTCGTCGTCATCATCAACGCCGGCAAGGTGCGCTTGACCGGCGCGAAAGCCCAGCAGAAGGAGTACATCCGTCACTCCGGCTACCCGGGCGGTCTCACGCGCGTGCGGTATGACGAGCTGCTCGCGAAGCGTCCATCCCTCGCGGTCGAGCGCGCGGTGAAGGGCATGCTGCCGCACAACCGTCTCGGGCGCGCGATGGGGAAGAAGCTGCACGTGTACGACGGCGCCGAGCATCCGCATTCGGCGCAGAAGCCCGAGAGCTTCGAGGTGGGTAGCTGATGGCAGTCATCGGACAGACGATTCGTGCGACCGGCCGCCGCAAGGAAGCCGTGGCGCGCGTTCGCATCATCCCCGGTAGCGGCCGTTTCGCGTTGAACGGACGCTCGCTCGAAGACTACTTCCCGCGTCCGGTGCTGCAGATGGTCGTGAGCGAGCCCCTTCGCGTCACGAACACCGCCGATCGCTACGACGTCATCGCGTCGATCATCGGTGGCGGGATGACTGGTCAAGCCGGCGCATTGCGTCACGGCATCGCGCGCGCGCTGACCGAGGCCGATCCGACGCTTCGCTCCGAGCTGAAGCGCAAGGGCTTGCTCACTCGCGACTCGCGCGTGAAGGAACGCCGCAAGTACGGGTTGAAGAAGGCGCGCAAGGCGCCTCAGTACTCGAAGCGCTGACGCGCGTGGCCCGTCTGTTCGGAACGGACGGCGTTCGCGGGACGTACGGCGACGATCTTACGGATGCGCTCGCGCGCTCCCTCGGCTATGCGTCGGCATCGGTCCTTGGTAACGGCTCGGCAAAGCCGCGCGTTCTGATCGGCCGCGATACGCGCGCCTCGGGCCCCGCACTCGAGCGCGCGCTTGCCGCAGGATTGTCGAGCGCGAACGGAGAGGCCGTCAGCGTCGGCGTCTTCCCGACGGCGGGGGTCGCGTTTCTCGTCTGCGCAACGGGGGCCGACGCCGGCGCGGTGATCAGCGCATCGCACAATCCGGCGCGCGACAACGGGATCAAGTTCTTCGGCTCAGATGGGATGAAGCTGCCGGACGAGACCGAAGATCGCATCGCGACGTCCATGATCGACGTCGAGGATGCGCTCGTTTCGGTTGAGGAGCTTGCCGACGCCGAGGACCGCTACGTCGACTTCTTGCTCCGCGATGTTCCTTCGCTGCACGGGCTGCGGATGGTAGTGGATTGTGCGAACGGAGCAGCGTCGAATATCGCCCCGGAGGTGTATCGCCTCGCGGGAGCGGAGGTTCACTCGCTCTTCGCCGATCCGGACGGCACCAACATCAACGATCATTGCGGCTCGACGCATCCCGAGCTTCTGCAGCAAGCGGTCTCGGAAACCGGCGCGCATATCGGGATCGCGCACGATGGCGACGCGGATCGGTGCATCGCGATCGACGAGCACGGACGGGTCGTGGACGGCGACCAGATCCTCGGGATCTGCGCGAGCGATATGCACGCGCGCGGCGCGCTGGCGAAGCCGTCCGTCGTTGCGACGGTCATGTCCAACCTCGGCTTCCGGCGCGCGATGGCAGCGCACGGGTTCGAGGTGGTCGAGACCCAAGTAGGGGACCGCTACGTCTTGCAAGCGATGATCGAACGCGACATCTCGATCGGCGGAGAGCAATCGGGTCACATCGTGTTCCGCGATCGGCACACAACCGGCGACGGGATCCTCACGGCGTTGCAGTTGCTCGGCGTCGTAGCCCGAACCGGGAGCGGTCTGTCGGAGCTCGCGTCACGTTTCCCCCGCTACCCGCAGATCCTTCGCAACGTGTCCGTCCGCGATAAGGCAGGGCTCGACGCCGCCACCGGCGTTTGGGATGAGGTCCGCGCCGTCGAATCGCGGCTCGGCGACGGTGGACGGGTCCTCGTGCGGCCGTCCGGAACCGAGCCGCTGATCCGGGTCATGGTGGAGGCAACGACCGTCGACGATGCCATGAGCGCCGTTGATCGCATCGCGCGCGCGGTGGCCGATACGCTCGGGTAAGGGGCCGTTCGGGCAGCGCGAACTCTCAGTAGCCGGGTAATACACTCACCATCATGTGCGGGATCATCGGCGTTGTCGGAGACGAGCCTGCTCTCGGAACGATCATCGAGGGGCTTCGCTGTCTCGAGTACCGCGGCTACGACTCGGCAGGCATCGCCGTCGTCGACGGTGGGCTCCACGTCGTTCGGAAGGCCGGCAAGCTCGAGATGCTCGAGAAGGAGCTGGCGACCCAAGACATCGGCGGCTCGACGGGGATCGGACATACACGGTGGGCGACGCACGGCGGTCCGACCGATCGCAACGCGCACCCGCACACCGATTGCACCGGCCGCATCGCGATCATCCACAACGGCATCATCG
>JBHELL010000177.1:0-6792 GCA_046263075.1 Actinomycetota bacterium
GCCTTCGTCGGCGACCGACAGATGCGCGCGCTCGTCGTCCGACCACACGTCGACGCGCACCGGCGTTCGGGAAGGCGTGTGCTCGAGCGCGTTCGCGATCAGGTTCGTCGCGACCTGACGGAGCCGTGCTTCGTCTCCTTCGATCATGACCGGCGCTGCGTTGAGCTCGATGGATCGTTCGGGTTGAACCGTGCGTGCGTCTTCGACGGCGTCCCTCGCAACCACGGCGAGATCGAACGGCGCTCGCTCGAGCGGCCGCCCTTGGTCGAGCCGCGCGAGCAGCAGCAGCTCGTCGACGAGCACTCCCATGCGCGCGGCTTCGTCCTCGATCCGGTTCATGCTCTTCTCGAGATCTTCGGGGCGTTGGCCGGCGCCGCGCCGGAACAGCTCGGCGTATCCGCGGATCGACGTGAGCGGCGTCCGGAGCTCGTGCGACGCATCGGCGATGAACCGCCGGAGCTTCGTCTCTGCTTCCGCCTTCTCCGCGAACGACGTTTCGATCTTCTCGAGCATCGCGTTCAATGCGATGCCGAGCCGCCCGATCTCCGTGCTCGCATCGGACGGCTCGACGCGCCGGGAAAGATCGCCGGCGGCGATCTCCGCGGCGGTTGCTTCCATCTGCTCGAGCGGCCGCAGCCCCACGCGGATCGCCCATTGCGCCGCGAGCGCGAGCGCGAGCAGCGCGCCGGCTGTCGCGAGCACTTCCACGAAGACGAGCCGGTGCAACGTCTCTTCGACCTGCGACAGAGGGATCGCGACGACGAGCGTCCCGCCGCCCCCGACCGCATTGGCAAGGACCCGGTATCGCAGCGACCCGGACGCCGCGCGCACCGTCATGAAGCTGATCGCAGTGTTGGTGGAGACGGCTCCGGCGCCGGGTAAAGGCGCGGGGAGGCTCGGCGCAGGCCATTGATAATCGCCGAAGCCGTTGTTGAACGCGTGACCGCTGACGACGTTGCCCGAGCGATCGAGCAGCTCCGCGTACGCGACCTGCGTCCCCGTATCGCCGCCGGGGCCGCCGAACCCGCCGACACCGGATTGCACCGACCGCGCGGCGAAGAATCGAGCGCCGAGAAGCTGCTGATCGATCCGGTTTAGAAGTGACTTGCGTAACAGCGAGTAGGTCGCTCCGTCGGCAACCAGCAACCCGACCGCGACCAGCAAAACCGAAGCGAGGAGCAATCGCGTCCGGATCGAAGACCGTTTCATCCGGCGGGAACCCGCAAGCTGTATCCCACGCCGCGAACGGTTTGGATCAGCGTCGGGCCGAACTTATCCATCTTCTTGCGCAGATAGCTGATGTACGTTTCGACGACGTTGGCGTCACCCGCGAAGTCGTAATGCCACACGTGATCGAGGATCTGCGCTTTCGACAACACCCGGCGCGGGTTCAACATCAAGTAGCGAAGCAGGGCGAACTCCGTCGGCGTCAGCTCGATCGCCGAGCCGCCGCGGAACACTTCGTGCGTCTCCTCCTCGAGCTCGAGATCGGCGAAACGCAGTGTGCTCGCCTCTTCCTCGCGTTGCCCGGCGCGCCGCAGCACCGCGCGCACGCGCGCGATCAGCTCGTCGAGGCTGAACGGTTTCGTGACGTAGTCGTCCGCGCCCATCGTGAGCCCTCGGACCTTGTCTTCGGTTGCGTCGCGCGCGGTGAGGAACAGCACCGGCGTCTTCCATCCTTCACCGGATATCCGCCGCTGCACCTCGAAGCCGTCGAGGTCCGGAAGCATGATGTCGAGCACGACCAGATGCGGCCGGAACGTCGGCACCGCTTTGAGCGCCTCGCGGCCGCTTGCCGCCGTCGTCACGTCGAAGCCTTCGTAGCGAAGCGCAGTCGCGACGAGATCGGTGATGTTCGGCTCGTCGTCCACGACGAGCACGCGCGTCGCGTCTGCCGCTTCCTTCACGGGTCCCATTATCCGAGAGCTCGCTGTGACCGCGCTGTGAAGAGCCATCTACGCAACCTCCTCAGGAGCGGTCCGGAATGCAGGGGAGGCGGGTGCGCGCGCCGAAGGCGCGCGCACCACACGTCACTCGGGCGCCGCCGGAGGCGGCGGCGGGGCCGCGGGGTCGCCGAGATCGCGCGCGGCCGAGAGGTAGTCGTCCCGTGAGATATCGCCGCGCGCGTAGCGCATGCGCAGCTGTTGGATCGCGGGATCGATCGCAGCGGGATGATGCGTCGTCAGCATCGTCGTCGAGCCGGCTCGCCGCGCGAGGAAGATCACGAGGAGCGCGTCGCCCGCGACGAACGCAGCCAAGAGCATGAAGAGCAGCACGGCGTGCCAGGGCCCGTATCCGGGCCCGAAGTAGCCGGGGTCGTGGTGGGGTGGGAAACGCATGGTCACCTCCTCGTGGTGTCTCTTACGAGAGTCATTGAACCGCGACAACATTAGGAAACCCTGTGACCACGTCCGGACGTAGGTGAGGCCGCTTCGGGCGTTGGGGCGCTACGCGGGGTAGTTTCCTCCTTGCGGCTCGACGCCGCCAACCGACCATGGACATCCGAACGTTCGTCTCGAGCTTGCGCCCGCAGGATCATCGCGCGATGGCGACGCACGTCGCCTGGGTCGCGCGCAGCGTCACGCGCCCGGACCTCGCCCCCTTGACACCGGACGAGCTCGCGTCGCTCGCGCGCGTCGCGGGATCCGCGTCCGTCCAAGAAGACGCCGTTATCGCGCGGGCGGGCGACGAAACCGATACCGCTTACATCGTGCTGAACGGCGAGGTCGAGCTCCATGTCGCCGAGCAAGGTCGGCACGGGGTGGTCGGGATCGTGCGCGACGGGGGCAGCTTCGGCGAGATCCCCATGCTGTGCGAGATGATCCTGCCCTTCTCTGCCGTTGCCACTCAACCGACGCAGCTCATCCAGATCGAGCGCGCGCGGCTCGCCGACGTCATGCGCGAAGCACCCGAGGTGGCAGCCCGCTGGATGACCAACACAGTCCGGCGGCTCGAGTACGCGAACCGCCGGATCGCCGCCCTCACGGTCGGCGACCTTCGCAACCGGTTGCTGTCGGTGCTCGCGGAAGAAGCCGAGAGCGGCAACGCCGTCTCACTGACGCAAACAGAGCTGGCCGCCTTGCTCGGAGCGACTCGGCAGAGCGTGAACCGCGTCATCGGCAAGCTAGCGCGCGAAGGCGTCGTGCGTCAGCGTTACGGCGTTGTCGAGATCATCGATCATGCTGCGCTGCTCCGGTCCATCGCGGATGTGGGCGCGACGCCGGTCGACGAAGAGCGCTAACTCCTCTCAGGGCCGCCGGCTCGACACCTTCGCTAGACTCGCGCGCCGATGGACCGGCTGAGCGTGTGTCTGACCTTCGACTTCGACGCGATGGCGCCGTGGTTGAAGACGAACAACCCCAGTGCGATCTCGCGCGGCGAGTTCGGCGCGGTGGCGGTCCCGCGGATCCTCGACATGCTGCGCGCATACGGCGCGCACGCGACGTTCTTCGTTCCCGGCCACACGGCGCTTGCCTATCCCGACCTGATCGAACGCATCAGAGACGAAGGCCACGAGCTCGGTCATCACGGCTGGATGCACGAGAATCCCGCGCAGCTCGACGAGGATGCCGAGCGCTACGCGTTCGAGCGCGGGATCGAATGTCTCGAGAAGGTGTCGGGGCTGCGGCCCTACGGCTGGCGCTCGCCCGCGTGGGATATGTCGCCGCGCTCGATCGACCTGTTGCTGGACTACGAGTTCCGCTACGACTCCTCGCTCATGGGGAACGACTTCACCCCGTACTTCGTGCGGCGCGGCGATCGGTGGTCGAACGACGGCCCCTATGAGTTCGGCGAGCCGACGCCGATCGTCGAGCTGCCGGTGTACTGGGGGCTCGACGATTTCCCGGCGTTCGAGTTCGTCGCCGGTCGCAACGGCGGCCTCGCATCGCCGAGCGGTGTGCGCGAGATCTGGCAGGGTGACTTCGATTTCGCGTATGAGCGGTGCGAGGGCGGCGTGTTCACGCTCACGATGCATCCGCAAACCATCGGGCGTGGGCATCGCTTCGCGATGCTCGAGTCGCTCGTGTCGTACATCGCGCAGAAACCCGGCGTTCGCTTCGAGGCGATGGGCGCCGTGGCCGAAGCATGGCGAGCCTCTCAGTGAAGATCGCGGTCGTTCCTTCGAACAGGGCGCTCGAGGATGCCGTCCGCGAAGGGGGCGCGAGTCTGAGTGCGCCGGAAGGTGCGGACGCGATCGTGTGGGGCGATCCGTTCCATCCCGAGGTGCTGCGCGATCTGTTGCGGGGATCGCCTGCGAAATGGGTGCAGCTCCCGTTCGCAGGCATCGAACGTTTCGTCGAGGCCGGCGTGATCACGCCCGACCGCACGTGGACGTGCGCGAAGGACATCTACGGCGCCGCGTGTGCGGAGTTGGCCGTCGGGCTGATCGTGCTCGGCGCGCGCCAGCTCCACAGTCACGCGCGACTGAACGCGTGGTGGCGCGGCGACGACGAGCATAAGCACCGCCGGCTCGACGGGACGCGCGCGGTGATCGTCGGAACCGGCGGCATCGGACGCGAGCTCGCCTCGATGCTGGCGCCGCTCGGCGTGTCCTGCGCAGGCGTGAACCGGTCGGGGCGCGATGCCGCCGGCTTTGCGGAAACGTTCGCGGTCTCGTCGTTGTCGAGCCTCGCGCGCGAAGCCGACTGGCTCGTCATCGCCGCCGCCGCGACACCGGAGACACACCACCTCGTCGATCGCGCGCTGCTGTCGGTGTTGAAGCCGGACTGCTGGATCATCAACGTCGCGCGCGGGTCACTCGTCGATCAAGACGCGCTCGTCGAGCATCTGCGCGCGCATCCGTCGGCCGGCGCAGCGCTCGACGTGACGGATCCGGAGCCGCTGCCGGACGATCATGCGCTGTGGACACTCGGCAATGCGATCATCACGTCGCACACCGCGAACACGTTCGACATGGCGCTGCCCGAGCTGCGCGCGCTCGTGCGCAGGAACGTCGAGCGGTTCGTGAAAGGCGAACAGCTCGAAGGCTTGGTGGATCCCGCGCTCGGCTACTGAGGCTCGGCTACTGAGGCTGATCGTGCGCTATCGCTGCACCGTCTTGGTAGCGGAGCACGACGCTGTTGTCTTGCGGGTTGCGGAGCTCGACCGTGCCGATGCCGACGATCACGACGTCGCCGTCGTGCGAGTCGAGCAAGCCGCCGATCGCGATCGCACCCGTCGCCGGCGTAGGCGCCGCCGCCGCGAGCACGCGCTCGGGCACCGAGCAGCGTCCGTCGGTGCCGAACGACGCAAGCGGGCACGCGGCGATGCGGAAACCGCTGACGGTGGCGACCGCATAGGCGCCGGGGCCGTGGGATAGGTACGTGCACCCGCTCGTGCCGGCGCCCGTGGCGATGATGGAACACCCCCCGTCCTGCGGGGTGGCGTGAGCCGGGACCAGGGCAAACAGGGTGCTGAGAAGCAAAGCAAGGGTGATCCGCCGCATGGTGCACCTCCGGCCTGCAAATCTACACCTTTCGGTAGAAACCGGGAAGACGGTACTTTCAGCCAAGAGGAGGCCCGGGATGGAGCTTCAAGATGTCATCCGCAAGCGCCGCATGGTGCGCGCGTTCGAAGACCGGCCGGTGCCGGCCGCAGCCGTCGAGCGCATCCTCGAGAACGCGATCCGCGCGCCGTCGGCGGGATTCAGCCAAGGGTGGGGATTCTTGGTCCTCGACGAGCCGGACCCGCGCGCGACGTTCTGGCGCACGGCATGGCCCGGCGACGTTAGCGACGTCTACGACGACATGCGGCGCGCGCCGGTCGTCATCCTGCCGCTCGCGAACAAGCAGGCATACCTCGATCGATACGCCGAGCCGGACAAGGGATGGCTCGACAAGAGCGAGTCGCATTGGCCGGTGCCGTACTGGTACATCGACACCGGTTTCGCGTCGCTGTTGATGTTGCTGACGGCACTGGACGAAGGTTTGGCGGCGGTATTCATCGGCTGCCCGCAGATCGACGCGGTGCGCGCGGCCTTCGGGATCCCCGAGCAGTACACGCCGATCGGCGCGATCTGCATCGGCTACGGCGCGCCGGACAAGAAGTCGCCGTCACTGAAACGCGGACGGAAAGGCGTCGAGGTCGTCGTGCATCACAATCGTTGGTGACCCCTAGCACGGGTGGCAATCAGGAAGACCAATGTGTCCACGAAGCGGGTCACTCCGCCTGGGCTGTGGGCACTCGTCTTGACGATGTACAGGCGACTAGGAACAGGCCCGCGAGGATCCGCCCGCCGAACGGGCGCGCGCGCGCGACTCTTCGGCCAAGAGCGCCGGTATCGCGTTCGACGGCAGCGGTTGCGAGAACAGGAAGCCTTGGCCCGTCTTGCAACCCAGCCTCATCAGCGCCTCGCGCTGCCATTCCGCTTCGACTCCTTCGGCGACCGTCTCGATGCCGAGCGCTTGGCCCATCCGCACGATCGCGCGCGCGAGTGCCCAGCCGTCGCGCGCCCGCTGCGCTGCATCGATCGTTCCGCCGACGAACGCGCGGTCAATCTTGATCATGTCGATCGGGAACCGCTGCAGGTACGACAACGACGCGTAGCCGGTCCCGAAGTCGTCGATCGCCAGACGCACGCCGAGCGATTTCAGCGCGCGCAAGTCTTCCTCGATCGGCTCACCTGCGAGCAAGCCGGTCTCGGTCATCTCGAGCACGAGTCTCGACGGCTCGATGCCGCTCGACGCGATCGCTTCCGCCACCGCATCGATCAATCCCGGCTCGTTGAAGTTCTTCGCCGACAGGTTGACGTTCACGCGAAACGCCGAGCCGTGCGCGCGCGTCCACTCCGCC
>JBHELL010000178.1:0-9557 GCA_046263075.1 Actinomycetota bacterium
TACTTCGAGTGGGTCCAGGACATCCAGGCATACTTCTGGACCGAGGACCAGGTGAACGCGCGCCTGCGTGAGGTGATGGACAGGACGTTCGAAGACGCGGCGAGCCTCGCCGAGGAGAAGGGCGTGCGCTTGCGGCTCGCCGCGCTCGCGATCGGGATCGGCCGGGTCGCCGAAGCGCACCAGGTCAGGGGCCTCTTCCCCTAGGTTCCGCGATGCCCGGCCGGTCGCGGCGGCTCGGATACGATGACGCCGACGGAGGGAGGGGACGTGGAGCAAGCCGAACAGGTTCTGACGGCGCTCGGCGAGCGTGAACGCGAGATCCTCGCCTTCGAGCGCACCTGGTGGAAGATCGGCGGCTCCAAGGAGCGCGCGGTGCGCGACCGATTCGGCATGTCGGCCACCCGCTATTACCAGGTTCTCAATCAGCTGATCGATTCGCCTGCGGCGCTTACCGAAGACCCGATGCTGGTTCGCCGGCTGCGCAGGCAACGCGCCTCGCGCCAGAAGCAGCGCGCGGCGCGCCGCCTCGGATCGCCGGAGTAGCGACCGGAACGTGCCGGGGAAACACGCTCCGGCCTCGTCTGCCTCCTTCCTCTCTTCGCTCGCGCGGTGGGTCGGCGCCGGTGCGGCAGGCATCGCGGTCGTCGTTGTCGTGATCCTGTTGCTCGTCGGCGGCGGGGCCAAGAAAGAAGCCGCGAAGCCCAACCCGTCGCCTGCCACCTCGGGCTCGGCGTCGTCGAGCCCTTCGACCCGCCTGCGCGCGTCCGTGACGGTCGCCGTGTACAACGCGAAGGGCGCGCAGGGCCTCGCGCGGCGCGTGGCAGATCAGTTGCAGAACGACGGCTACGACGTCGTCACCGTCGATAGCACCGCACACGCCGCGAAGACGACGATCTATTACCAGAGTGGGGCGGCCGACGACGCGGCGGCGCTTTTGGCTGCGCACCCGGAGTTCGGCCGTATCCTTCCGGCGAAGCCGGATCAGACGAAGAAGGCGCTGATCATCGTCGTGCTCGGCGCCGACTATGCGTCATGAGTTCACCAGGTCGAGTGACGTGTGGCTCGTGATGGTGACCCCGGCCGACGCCACCGTTTGGATAGAGAAGTGCGCTTCTGCATCGGTCACGATCTGCACCGGGAATCCTCGCTTGTACGCGAACGCCATGTGCGCCGTGCTGAACTCTTCGCCGCTGAGATCGATCGATTGCTCTTCGAGCGAGACGCGGCGCGACAGTGGCCGCTCGGTTCCGAGCTGCAAGATCGCGCAGTCGTAGCCGCCGACACGACGCAGCGCTTCGACACGTCCGTGCTGCACTCCGGATCCGGCACTGTTCGTCGCCGAGCCGAGCGCGCGCGTCCACGCCTGCCCAACGTGGACCACCCCTTCAGGCAGGGGCGCGCCGAAGATCGGCGCGAGATCCTCAACCGATGTCGCCGACGTGTCCGCTGGCAAGCCGCCCACCTTGCTCACGGCTACGATCGCGCCGACCTCATCGACGATCAGCTCAGCCGTCGACGTATCGAGCGTCCGAGGCGAGCCGTTCTTCGTATATCGCTGCGGTTCCAGCGTTAAGCGGATCGTCGTCTTGCCGTCTTTCACCGATACGACCTCGATCTTCGCCGTCGCGCTGAGCTGTGTCCGCGACGTTGTTCGCGTGCTTCCTGTATCGATCACCGTCGTCGCGTCCGTATGGACCCGATATGTGCGCGAAGAGCCGACGGCGAACGACGGGAACAAGGCGATCCGTGGAGCCGCACACGCGGCGAGCAGCACGAGGATGAGGGGCGCGCGGCGCACGGCCTGAGTGTATCCAGGCGGCTTGGTAGGGTGGGGAACCGATGCGTATCGCGCTCCTGTCACCACCGTGGATCCCGGTGCCTCCGTCCGGGTACGGCGGTATCGAGTGGGTCGTCTCGCTCCTCGCGGAGGAGCTCGTTGCGCGCGGCCACGACGTGACGCTGTTCGCGACGGGAGACTCGAAAACGAGCGCCGAGCTGAGGTGCGTCTTCGAAGAAGGCCCGACCGCGCTCATGCACCAGGCGATGCCGTACACGATGCACGTATCGGATGCGTACCTTCACGTCGCGGCCGAAGCGCGCGCCGGACGGCCGTACGACGTCCTGCACGACCACACCGCATGGGTCGCGCTCGGCTTCGCGCCGCTCATCCCGACGCCGGTCGTCCACACCTTGCACGGGGCAGCGCTGCAGCAAGAGCGCGCGTTCTTCCGTCAGGTGCGCAACCATGCCACCTACGTTGCCATCAGCAATTACCAAACGAAGACGTTCGCCGACATCGAGCTTGCAGCGGTGGTTCCCAATGCCCTGGACGTCACCTCGTACCCGTTCCAGGACGAGAAGGGCGACTATCTCCTTGCGCTCGGTCGCATCGCGCGCGACAAGAATCAAGGCGCGGCGATCGAGGTCGCGAAACGGCTGGACATCCCTATCGTGCTCGCGGGGAAGGTCGACCCAGGAGACGACAGCGCGTATTTCGACGAAGAGATCCGGCCGCACATCGACGGTCAGCTCGTCCGGTTCGAAGGCGAGGTTCCGGATCACCGCAAGCGCGAGCTGTTCGCCCATGCGCGCGCGTTGCTGTTCCCGATCCGATGGGATGAGCCGTTCGGGCTCGTCATGATCGAAGCGATGGCGTGCGGGACGCCGGTGATCGCGACGCCGTTCGGCGCGGTGCCCGAGGTCGTCATCGACGGGGTGACGGGATTCATCGCGGAAGATATCGATGCGATGACCAAAGCCGTCGAGCAGCTCTCGTCGATCGACCCCGCGAAATGCCGCGCGCACGTGGAACGGAATTTCTCGCCCGGGGCGATGACCGACGGATACGAGCGTGTTTACGCGCAAGTCGCGCGGCGCTGAACGGCTCGACGATCGATTGCGCGCACTCGTCGCGCGCGCGCCGGCGACCGGCATCTTCTGCGACTTCGACGGATCGCTCGCACCGATCGTGCCGAACCCTCCCGACGCGCGGCCGGTCCGCGGGGCGTCGCGCGCCCTGCATGCGCTCGCCCGCCGGTTCGCGGTGGTTGCGGTCGTCTCGGGGCGTCCCGTTTCGTTCCTCGTTCAGCATCTGCACGCGCGGGGACTACGGCTCGTCGGTTTGTATGGGATCGAAGAACGCATCGGCCGGCGTCTAGAGGTATTGCCGGACGTCAAGGCCGCGCGTGAGCGGGTGGACGCCACTGCGGCGGCATTGCGTGCGGCGTTGCCGGACCTGTACATCGAGCACAAGGGGTACGCCGTCGCCGTCCACTTCCGCCGCGCGCCGGATCCAACAGAAGCGGCGGCACGCGCGACGCCGCTCGTGCATCGGATCGCGACAGATCACGGGCTGAGCGACCTCGCGCGCGGCAAGATGGTCCTGGAGGTCCGGCCGCCCGTTTCCGTCGACAAAGGCGCCGTGGTCGCGCGCATCGTCCGGGAGCGCCGGCTGACCGGGGCGATCGTGATCGGAGACGACTCGGGAGACATCGCGATGTTCGATGCGGCCGGCGAGGTCGAGAGCTCCTATCGTGTCGCCGTCGACAGCGACGAAGCGCCGCGCGAGTTGCTCGTGCGCGCGGATCTTCGCCTGGGGAGCCCGGAGGACGTCGTCGAGCTGCTGCGCGCGCTCGGCGAAGGCGCGTGAGGCGCGCGCTCAGCGCAGGCGTGTGAGATCGCGTGTCTGCTCGTCGAGCCACCGATCGGGCGGCGTTCCGCGCGCGAGCTTGCGCAGGCGGACGGCTCGACGACGGCGCTCTTCTCCACCGAGCTCCAGCGCCGTTTCGATCGCCGTCGCCGTCTTCAGCGTGTCGAACGGGTTCACGATGAGAGCCGCCGGCGAGAGCTCCGCAGCCGCCCCTGCGTTGCGGGAGGGCACGAGCACGCCGTCACGCTCGTTCAACGTGGGTCCTTCGCGCGCGACGAGATTCATGCCGTCGTAGACCGGGTTCACGACGAGGACGTCATAGCGCCGGTACGCCGCGAGGGTGCGCGGGAAGTTGTCTTCGATCTCGAGGATGATCGGCTTCCAGTCCGGCGTCCCGAACCGGTCGTTGATCCGTTCCGCGCGCAAGCGACAGTCGTCTATATAGCGGCGGTATTCGGGAACGTCGCGACGGGACGGAGCGAGCAGGATCAGGTGAACGACTCTTTCGCGTAGCGCGCGCTTGCGCTCGAGCATCGTTTCGTACGCGATCAGCCCGCGCATGATGTTCTTCGACAGCTCGGTCCTGTCGACGCGAAGGATCAACGCGCGGTCGCCCACCATCTCGTCTATCTGCCGCAGATGCTCGTCGACTTCCGGTCGAGCCGCTTCCTCTGACAGGTTCTGCTCGTTGACGCCGACCGGGTAGACACCGACGCGCGTCTCACGGTCCTTGAACGTGATCGTCTTCCCGCGCGCGCGTGCGCCGAGCACGTCGCGCACGCACGCGATGAAGTTGGTCGCCCACCGATCCGTCTGGAACCCGATGAGATCCGCAGCAAGCATCCCTTCGAGAAGCGCCGTCCCCCATGCGTCCGGAAGGATCCGGTACTGGTCGGGCTGGCAGAACGGGATGTGCCAGTAGAGCGCGACGCGAAGATCCGGCCGGAACTTGCGAAGCGCATCCGGCACGAGCGACAGGTGGTAGTCCTGCGGAAGGCACAGAGCGTCCCACGGCGCTTCCTCGGCGATCAGCGACGCGAACCGCTGGTTCACCTCGCGATAGGCATCCCAGTGCTCTTCCTCGTGCGGCTCGAAGGCAGGTCCGCGCGCCGGCTCCCAGAGATGGTGATGCAAGAACCACAGGATGCGGTTCGAGAACTCGTTGTAATAGGCGTCGTAGAGGTCCCCGTCGATATCGGCGAGCCGCACGCGGAACCCGTTGATGTTGATCGACGCATCCGCGGACGATGCCCGGGCGCGGTCGTCGTCCGTGATGGGTGCTGCTATCCAAGTAGCCTTGCGGCCGTAGAGGGCTCCTCCGACGGCGGTGACCAGCCCACCCACGCCGCGCTTCTCGACCACGGCTCCCGCATCGTCTCTGACCAGCGCGACCGGGCCTCTGTTCGAGGCGATGACGACCCGCTGCTCGGCGTCCACGGGCTGGATGGTACCCACCAGTGACGACTTCCCATCCCGACCGCGCGGGAGGATTCGTGCCGGCCTCTGTGGAATCCGTCCGTATCCACCGAGGAGGGTCCATGCGTCGTTCGTTCATCTCAGCCGCCCTCGCCGCCGCAGCGCTTGCGGCGTCGCTCGTCCCGGCGACGAGCCATGCCGACCCCGCAACGTTCTACGTCGGTGTCGCCAAGCGGGACATCAGCCCAACGAACGCTGAGATCGCCACGAACAGCTTCTTCCTCGGGGGCTACGGATTCGGCTCGGGCCGGGCCGGGACACAGAAACATTACGTGTCGCTCGCGGACCAGGACCCGAGCGGGACCTTGGAGTCTCGCACGGCCGCCGGCGTCATGGGGAGGAACGCAGACGGAAGCGACCTGATCGAGAACAACCCCTTCGCCCCATGGGTGCGCGCGATCGCGATCGGCGACGGCACGCACACGATCGTGCTGACCGACCTCGACAACCAAGGCACGTTCGCGAGCTACAAGCCGAACCCGAGCACGGGCGCCGTGCGGCCGTACGCGCTGGACGACATCCGGGAAGAAGCATCCGAAGCGACCGGTGGGGCGCTCGACGCTCGCTCGATCGTGGTCTCGTCGGATCACTCGCACGCCGGTCAGGATCTCACCGGTGTGTGGGGCTTCGTGCCGGACGAATACCTGCAGCGCGTGAAGTTCCTCGCTGTGTCGGCGATCGTCGAGGCGTACAACTCGATGCGTCCCGCCGTGCTGCGGCAGTCCTCGGTCGAGACGCCGCAACCATGCGGAGCGGAGTCCGGCTCGCCGACCCGCATCTTCAACAACCAGTTCTGCGGGACGAACGCGCTCGGCGACTCGCAGATCAACAGCCTGGTCGACGCGCAAGTACGCGTGCTGCGCGCGTTCGCGGTTAACGGCTCGACGGTTGCGTCGTCGCCGTTCGCCGTGTTCGTCAACGCTGCCATCCACGCGACGGTCGGCGGCGGCGGCAACCACTACGTCTCGAGCGACTGGGTCAGCACGCTGTCCAACTATCTCGAACGCGAGTACCCCGGCTCGACGGCCGTCACGATCGTCGGCGACGTCGGACGCACGCAACCGAACGATCGCTCGTGCCTGAACCCCACGGGCACGACCTTCCACGAACCGACCAGTGATAAGGACGTGCCGTTCGACTTCGACACGCGCGCGCCCGACTCGTGTCCGATCTCGCAGTTCGCGCGCCGCGTACAGGCGTGGGTCGACCGCGCGACGACCGGCGAGACGGACGTGACCGCCGCCGGTGTGGATTCGCGCGAGCTCTTCATCCGCGACCCGTCAACGTCGATCGTTCTGTTCGGGCTCGACTACGGCGGCGACGTCGCGGGGGTCCCGATCGTGCGAGGGATCACCCCGCCGTACCTCGACGGGACGGTGCTCGGGACGTGGGTCGGCGCCTACAAGGTGGGTGACCTCCTTATGCTTGCGTCGCCCGGTGAGGCCTATCCCAATATCCGTATGGGGTTGCTCGACGTCATCGACTCGTCGAAGCCGGTCTGGACGTTCGGCCTCGCGAACGATCAGCTCGGCTATCTGATCGCGCCGTTCCCGCAGGGCTACCCTGAACCGATCCGGCAGTCCTTCTTCAACGGGGATCCGCAGAACCCGACGACCTGGAGACCCGATCCGGTCGGGAACGACAACTACTTCTTCAACGTTTCGCACACGATCGGCGACCACGTGATGTGCACGCAGATCAAGGGCGCACTGCAGCTCGGGTTCCAGCTGAAGGCGGGTGCGTCGGTGCCGGCGCAATGCGCGCCGTGGATGGTCGAGGTCAACGAGTCGGGTCCGGGCGATCCGACTTGGAAGCCGCCGTCTCCGTAACGCTTACACCCGCTCGACGACCGCGCGCAGAACATCGGACCATCCGAGGTTCTGCGCGCGGTCCGTTACGAGCACGTTATCGAGCGTTTCGATGGCTTCGAACAGAGCGGGATCGTCGTCCAGCGCGTCGCACACGATGATGAACGCACCGACCTCGGGCGCGAGCTCTAAGTCTGCGAACGAGTCGCCGATCGCCACGCACGCTTCGCGCGCGAACCCGCGGCGCGCGCGATCCAGCGCGACGGCGGTTCCTTTGGAAACACCTTTCGGCTGCAAGTGATACGCGCGCGCCGATCCTTTCGGGATGCCGAGGTATTCTCCATGCAGCCGTCCGTTGTCGTGCAGGCGCAACCACCCCAAGCCCTTCTTCTCGAGCACCTCGTCTGCCGCGCGCGGATCGACGAGGCCGCGGAGCAACTGCGTGCACTCGCGCCAGGTGGCCCACGGCAGGTGGTGCTCGAGCTTGCCATCGAACTCTTTGAGCAAGAGCACGACGGCGCCGTCTTCCTCCATGATCGCCGCCGGCATGCCTTCCCGCGGCGTCTCGCCGAAGTTCTGCACGACCGTTTGGCCGAAGTCGTAGGAGATGAGGGAGCCCATCTCCGCGATCACCGTCTGCAACCCGAGGATGCGCGCGTCCGTCTGCAGGCCACGGAGCGCGCGCCCGCTCACCGGCACGACGTCGATGCCTGCGCCGGTCGCGGCGAGCAACGCCGTCGCCGGCTCGAGCGTCGGCGCCCCGTCCGGGTCGTGGATGAACGAGCCGCGCGCGCCGAGCATCGTCCCGTCCATGTCTGTGTAGACGACGGCGATGCCGGCGAGCCGATCGAGGTTGTTCGAGACGAGGCGAGCCGTGACGTTCACCGCTCGATGCTATCTCGCGATATCGATTAGAACCCTCGCCCTGCACCCCGTATCCTTGCGAAACATGGGCGCCATCCTTGGGCTGCGCTGCCGAGAGTGCGGGCGTGAATACCCCGCCGAGCCGATCCACGTGTGCGAGTTCTGCTTCGCGCCGCTCGAAGTGGTCTACGACTACGACGACATCAAGACGACGATCTCGCGTGAACGGATCGAACGAGGCCCGCGATCGATCTGGCGGTACTCCGATCTGTTGCCGGGGGGGCACAAGCGCGTCGATCTCGGAGCGGGACTGACGCCGCTCGTCCCGGCGCCACGGCTCGGCGCCGAGCTTGGGTTGCGGGACCTCTGGATCAAGAACGACACCCTGAACCCGACGCACTCCTTCAAGGATCGCGTCGTTTCGGTCGCGCTCACCGTCGCGCGCGAATTCGGGTTCACGACCGTCGCATGCGCCTCGACCGGCAACCTCGCGAACGCCGTCGCTGCGCACGCGGCGCACGCCGGGCTCGACGCCTACATCTTCATCCCGTCAGATCTCGAGCGCGGCAAGGTCGTCGCGACCGCGATCTACGGGCCGAAGCTCGTCGCCGTCGAAGGGACGTACGACGACGTGAACCGTCTTTGTTCCGAGATCGCCGGCGAATACGAGTGGGCCTTCGTCAACGTCAACGTGCGCCCCTACTACGCCGAAGGCTCGAAATCCCTCGCGTTCGAGATCGCCGAGCAGCTCGGGTGGCGCGCGCCGGACCACGTCGTGGTGCCGATCGCGAGCGGCTCTCTCTTGACCAAGATCAAGCGCGGTCTGAACGAGCTCACCACCGTCGGACTGATCGACGAGCACCAGACACGCATCAGCGGCGCGCAGGCCGAAGGCTGCTCGCCCGTCGCGACGGCGTTCAAAGCAGGCGAGGAACACGTGCGTCCGGTGAAGCCCCATACCATCGCGAAGTCGCTCGCGATCGGCAACCCCGCCGATGGGTTCTACGCCATCAAGACGGTGCGCGAGTCTGGCGGCGCGATCGAATCGGTCACGGACGAGGAGATCCGCCAAGGGATGTCGCTGCTGGCTCGGACGGAGGGCATCTTCACCGAGACCGCCGGCGGGGTCACGATCGCGACGCTGCGGAAGCTCGCCGCGGCCGGGATCGTGCGTCCCGAGGAACGAACCGTTGCGCTGATCACCGGCGACGGGTTGAAGACGATCGGAGCCGTCGTCGATACCGCAGGTCCGTGGACGACGATCCCGCCGCGGCTCGACGCATTCGCGGAGCGTCTCGAGGGGAAGGCATGAACATGATCAGCGTTCGCATCCCGACGCCGTTGCGTCGCTCCACCAACGGTGCGTCCGAGGTCAAGGTCGACGCCGGGACGGTGCGTTCGATGGTCGAAGATCTCGAGCGTCAGTTTCCCGGCATGCGCGAGCGCCTCTGCGACGAGTCGGGTGAGATCCGCCGCTTCGTCAACGTGTTCGTCGGCGACGAGGACATCCGCTTCTTGAAGGGGCTCGACACGCCGATCCCGTCCGGGACGCAGGTGTCGATCATCCCGGCGGTCGCAGGCGGGTGCTGAGCAGCACCATTGTTGGCCTCCCGGCCGCGCGGTACCATTTCTGCAGGTAAACGAGGTCTTTTCGATGCTGCGAGTATCCCTCAAGACTGAATATGCGCTGCGCGCGCTGATGGAGCTGGCGGCGCGCCGCGGCGACGGCTTCGTCCCCGCGCGCGCGATCGCGACCGCGC
>JBHELL010000179.1:0-3112 GCA_046263075.1 Actinomycetota bacterium
TCATGAAGTCCGCGTAACGGTTCATCCATCCCCATCGCGGGAGGCGATGGCCTTGCTCGACGATCGCCGCGAGCGACCGCATCATGTCGCGGACGCGGTCCGGTGCGATGAGCTCGAGCAACGGCATCTCCGCCCGGTAGGTGTCCCACAGCGAATAATTCGCGTAATACGGCGAGCCGTTCAGCGGCGGCTCGGCGATGTTGTGCACGCCGCCGTCGTAGCCGAGGTAATCGCCGTTCGCATCGTTGAACACGTTCGGATGGTGCTGCGCGTGATACAGCGCCGTGTAGAACGCGCGCTTCTGGTCGAGCGTCCCGCCTTCGACGACGATGGCGTGCAGCGCCTGGTTCCACGCCGCGCGTGTGTGTGCGCGGATCGCATCGAACCTGAGCGCGCTGCCCTTCATCTCAGCGTGGAGGTTCGCGAACGCGTTGTTCTCGCTCACGAACGAGATGCCCACTTCGGCGACAACCGTCCCCGCGCTCGCACCGAACGAAAGCACAGCGCCCGCCCCTACCGCATCGACATCCGACACAGACGGATCGGGGACGCCCGCGGGAGAGGACCAAAGCGCAGGGACGAAGTCGTGGTCGAAGCGCGCAGCGAAGTGCACCGTGTAGTCGTTCCCGTACGTCGTTCCGACCAGCGTGCGCGCGTCGACCACGTCGAGGTGCGCGCGCGCGTATCCCGGCGGGCGGTCGAGGTGCTGGTCCGGATCCGCGTCGCTGATCACTCGCCCCGCGTCCACGATCACCGACGATTCGGCGGCGGGCGGGAAGGTGTATCGGTGCAGCCCCACGCGCTGACCGGCGGTGAGCTCGACGCCGACACCGTTGCCGAGCAGGACGGAGTAGTAGCCCGGCTCGGCGTGCTCTGTGGCATGGGAGAACGGTTGCTCGTAGGCGCGGACGTCGGTCACGATGGATCCGACCTCGGGCATGAACGGGATCTCGCCTCCCTCGGGAACACCCATCGCCTCGGTATGCACGTGCCCGAAGCCGCGGATCTTCGCGTCGATGTATTGGTAGCCCGTGTAGGCGAAATAGCCGTTGGTGTCCGGCGACAGCTGCACCATCCCATACGGCGCAGCCGGCCCCGGGAAGACGAATCCGGCGCCGAGCGTCCCGATGGACGGATCGACGTAGCGCGTGAGGTCGCCTTCGGGATGCGCGCGCCCAACGCCGGGGATGGCGAGCACGATCCCGAGCGCCAGCGCTACGAGGCGTCGCATCAGAAGCTCGTCGTCGCTTGGTTCCCTGCTGCGTCGACGACCGTCACCGAACCGGTCGTGCTGCTCGGCGGCGTGACGGTCAGCCCATCGGAGGCGCTGCCGTCGCTGAAAGACCAATGCGCGGCGACGATCGTCCCCTTGCCGCCGCTCACTCCTGCGACGAGCGCACCACCGTCGTGTGTCACGACCGCAGCAAGCGGCGGATCGACGATCACCGTCTGGATCCAGCTCCAGTGCGTTCCGTCTTCGGGATCGGTAACGGTCGCGCGCACGTCGTACGTCCCGGGTCCTGGGAACCGGTGCGTGAAGAATCCGTCCAACATCGACGCCGAGCTTCCGTCTCCGAACGACCAGTCGATCGGACCGCGGTAACCGGTGTCGTCCAGTACGCCTTGCGTGATCGACGACGGCGCGTTCCGCGACGCGGCCCACGACGCGTATGAACGGAATGCCACGATCGGGTTCGTTCCTTCCCGCGTGACGGGGAAGAACTGAACGCCGACGTGTTGCGAGGTCGCAGGAGAGTCGTACTGGTTCGTTTCGTGCGTCACGTTGGGCGAGAAGCCGAGCAGCGCCGCGTTCAGTGCTTGCGCCTGCACGTTGATATCGCCCAAGGCGAGGGACGCGTTGTAGATCTGATGATCGCTGTTGTTGTAGAACGTCCACGGGTACGCCTCGGGCGGGTAGTAATAGCCGAGCTGGTCCTGAGCCATGCCGATGATCCGAACGTCCGGCGCCCCCATCGCGCGCCGGATCCCGGTCGAGACTTCAGGGAACGCTTCGCCCGGTTCGGTGGCGTACACGACGTCGCCGATGCGGGATGCGGTGAACCACGCACCGAACGCTCCGCCTGCCGCGTACGGCGGCAACGTCTCGCGATCGATCGTGCAATAGGTGTCGATCTGCAGATCCGCGCAGTGCGACCCGACACGGTCGCCGGTCACGCTCCCGAGCGCATCCGCCGCCCGGTTCGGCGCGTTCAACGCAGCGAGCGCCGGGTTCGTCGCCGGCACGAGCACGTATTGCTGCGCCGAAGCGATCGTCGAGTCTGTGATCGGGCGAGCCGTCGCCATCGAGCGGAAGACCTCGTTGCTCACGAATTGGCCAACCCACCGCGCGGCGTCGAGGCCGTCCGTCTGCACGATCGTCTCCTGACGTCCGAGCGTGCCCATCGCAACGACCGACGTCCCGCCGAGCCGCTGATCCAAGATGTCGCGCTCGACGCCGATGTGGTCGGCGGACATCGTCCGGAGTCCGACACCGTTGACGATGTCGGCGTGCGTCGGAACGTTCACGTACGTGCCGATCGTGGCGCCGGTATTCGGGTCGCGCGCCCACAGCACGGGCGTGTTCCCGTCGGGTCGCCACCCTTGATAGCCGTCTGTTTGCGTGATGCCGCTGATCGTCACGGTAGAGATGTCACCGTTCGACGCGTACAGGTTCGCGTCGTGCAGGTGTGTCGCCGCGTCGACGAGCGCGCGCACGGTTTGGTCGTGCACCACCTTGAGGTACGCGACGTCGGTCGGTCCCCAGATGCCCATGATCGTCGGCGCTGCGTGTGAATGCGTCGACGACACGATGATGTTCTCGTCGCTGATGGCGTACGGCGTCGATGCGGAGATCTCTTCCGCCGCGTCGAGCCGCGCGTCCCGGTTCCCCCACGGGCCTTCCTGGTTGCCTGCGAACCATCCCTGCGTGTCGACGATCGCGAACAGAACCATCTTGCCGGCGTCGTTCGCGATCGCCATCGCGCGCACCTGGAGGGGGTCGTGCGCCTGCGAACCGTCGACGGGGTCGCCGTACCCGAACCCACCGAGGTACTGGGGACATGAACCGCAAGGCGTGATGTCCTTCACCGCGAAGCCGACGTGGAACAGCGCC
>JBHELL010000180.1:0-6273 GCA_046263075.1 Actinomycetota bacterium
ATCGTTCGCCCGGCGAGCCCGCGAAGCTCCAGGCCGGCCGGCATCCAGCGCGCCATACGCTCGAGCCGGACGAGCGCGCGGTTCGTCTCGGCGACGAGCCGCCTCCGCGCCGAGCCTTCCGCCCAGATGTTCGACGACAACCCTCCCGCGACACCGACGAGAGGGAACAGCACGAACCACGTCGCGACGACGTACGGCGACATGCGATCGGCGTGCGCGAGCGAGCGGACGCTCGGCAGAGTTATCGCTGCGATCGAGGCACCGGCCAGCGCACCGCCCGTGGCACCGAACGTGAATCCGGCATCGACACCGGTGACGAGGCAATACGGCACGAGGTGGCTCGACACACCCCCGGTTGCGCCGAGCAGGATCGCCGCCGCGGCGACATCGAGCGCCGACGTGAGCTTGTTGTCCGGGCGGACCGCGCGCGCGAGCGTGATCAGCGCGGCGAGCGCCGCGAGCGCGAGGCGCGATCCCGTACGGGAATCGTGCGCGACCCACAGCAGCGCGCCGGCGACCGCGATCGCCGCGAGGCGCGCGGCGGAAAGAAGATCGCGCGCGCGCCGGTCTTCGCGATCGCACGCGCGCGCGCGCAAGAGTCGCACCGCGACACGCCGGGCGCGCGCTGCAACATCGTGCGCGCGCGCCGCTCGCGTTACCGCCGAGCGGTACGCCTCTCCCCCAGCAACCTCAGATCCCGTGGCCATCGGCTCACGTCCCCATGCGCGATTAGCCCTCGCGAACTAGGCCCCCTGACTTCACGTAGTTCGGTCTCACGACCTGCGAACTTGAATCGGCCGAGCCGCGCGCACGCCCAAACTCATACAAATAGGAGAGGCCCCTTGCGGGGCCTCCCGTTCGTGAGCCTGCCTATAAGCGGGATCCTGTGCCGTTCCCTTGCGAGACCGGCGGCGATCATCCCTCTGCGACACGCGTCACCGCGCGCCTGATGCGGCCTACCCGGGAGCATCGAGCGGGCAGCTCGCTCCCTGCTTGGCCTTGCTCCGCGCGGGGCTTGCCGAGCCGCCGCGGTTACCCGCGACGCTGGTGAGCTCTTACCTCACCGTTTCACCCTTACCGGATCGCTCCGGCGGTCTGTTTTCTGTGGCGCTTTCCCCGGCTCACACCGGGTGGGCGTTACCCACCGCGCTGCCCTATGGAGTCCCGACTTTCCTCGACCCGTCCGTTTTTCAACGCCGAGCCGCGATCGCCCGGCAGACTCGCTCGTTCGATTGTACTCGTGCCATCCAGCGATGGATTCGGTTCGCGCCGGTCGTCATTCACGTCGCAGGGGTCACCCGCCTATGACAGAATCCGGAGCCTTATGCCAACGATCGAAGTAGAAGGCCTGCGAAAGGTATTCAAAGGGGGCGTCGAAGCGGTCGCCGGGATCGACCTTGATGTCTCCGAAGGTGAGATATTCGGGTTCCTCGGACCGAACGGCGCCGGTAAATCGACGACGACCAAGATCCTCACGACGCTCCTGCAGCCGACCGCCGGCCGCGCGCGCGTCGCGGGGTTCGACATCTTGAAGGACCCGCACAAGGTTCGGCTGTCGATCGGCGTGACGCTGCAAGAAACCGGGCTCGACACGCTCGCGACCGGCCGCGAGTTCCTCGTCCTCATGGGGCGGCTGCAGGGACTGCACGGCGCCGAGCCGGAGAAGCGCGCGGCCGACATGCTCGACCTCGTCGGGCTAACCGAAGCCGGGGACCGGCGGCTCGGAACGTACTCGGGTGGGATGCGGCGACGGCTCGACCTGGCCGCATCGCTCGTGCACAGGCCGAGCCTGCTGTTCCTCGACGAGCCGACCACGGGGCTCGACCCCGCCAGCCGGCAGGCGATCTGGGAAGAGGTCGAGCGCCTGAACAAGCAGCAAGGCATCACCGTGTTCTTGACGACCCAGTACCTCGAGGAAGCCGATCGTCTGTGCGAGCGGATCGCGATCATCGATCACGGCCGGATCGTCGCGCTCGGCACGCCGCTGGATCTCAAGTCGCAGATCGGCGCCGACATCGTGGCGCTGCACGTGCCCCAGCGTCAGCTGAAGAAGGCCGAATGCGAGCTGAACAAGCTGCCCGGTCTCAAAGAGCTCCGCATCGACGGCACCGAGATCACCCTGTTCGTGAACGCGAACCGGTCGACGGTCGTCGACACCGTGCGGCTGCTCGACGACGCGCGGGTCCGCATCGAGTCGATCAACGTGTCCGAACCGACGCTCGACGACGTCTTCCTTCGCGTCACGGGATCGCGGCTCGAGGGTGCAACCGAGCAGGCGGATCTCGATGCGCAGGAACAGAAAGGGAAACGATGAGCGTAGCGACCGAGGTCATGACGCCGCAGACGCGGCCCTACCACGAAGCGACCGAGTTCTTCCGCGCGATCTGGTACGTCGGCGCGCGCGAGATCCGCAACCTCATCCGCACGCCGGCCGCGTTCATCCCGTCGTTCTTCATCCCGTTGTTCTTCTTTTTCGTGCAGTCGGGCTCGCTTGCGGGGCTCGTCCAGCGCTCGGGGGCGATCGGCGACTACAAGGCGTTTATCCTGCCGGTCGCGATCCTGTTCTCGGTGTCGAACGAAGGCGCCGGGTTCAACATGGTTCAGGACATCGAGCGCGGCTACTTCGACAAGGTGATGCTGGTGCCGGCGAACCGGCTGGGGTTCCTCATCGGCACGGTCGGCGCGAACTTCATGAGCGTCGTCTTCCGGAGCCTGATCGTCACCGGCGTCGCGATGGCGGCGGGCTTGCACTTCAAGACGGGCATAGCCGGGGTCCTGCCGATGGTGCTGATCGCGTCGTTGTGGGGCCTCGTGTTCGCCGGAGTCGGACTCACGACGGCGATCAAGACCGGCAACGCGCAAGCGGTGCAAGGCACGATCGTGTTCCTGTTCCCGCTGCTGTTCCTCACGACGTCGTTCGCGCCGCGCGCGCAGATGACGGGCTGGCTGAAGACGGCTGTGATCTACAACCCGATCACCTACATCCTCGACGCGATGCGATCCTTCAGCGTCTACGGCCTGCAATGGGGCACGATCGGAAAGGGATTGCTCGCGCTCGCGATCCTCGCGCCGATCACGATGGGGATGGCCATCCGCGCTCTGCATTCGCGGCTGAAGTAACGGGTAGGAATTCGGCGTGACCAACGCCGAGCTGTCGGAGCTTCTCGCGCTCGCATCCGAGCGCGAACCCGAGCAACGCAAAGCGAAAGCCCTCCGTCGAGCCGCGCGCGCTGCGCGCGCGTGGCCGGTCGAAGCCGCCTCGCTCGAAGACCCCGGTGAGCTGCGTTCGATCGGGCCCTGGTTGCGCCGGATCGTCAGGTCTTTGCTCGACGAGCCGCCCGAACTGATCGATCCCCCACCGATCCGCGACAGCTTCTCGACGTTCGCGCACGCGCGATCCGTGGTCTCCGAGCACCACAACGCGCGCGCGGCGTTGCTCGGCGACCTCCAGATGCACACGACGTACTCGGACGGCTCGGCGTCGATCGAAGACATGGCGCGCGCCGCGCACGCGCTGGGCCACACGTACGTCGCGATCACCGATCACTCCAAAGGATTGAAGATCGCGGGCGGGATCGACGAAGACAGGCTCGCGGTGCAAGCCGATGAGATCGCGCGCGTTCAGGACTCCGTCGACGTGCGGATCTTGCGCAGCATGGAGGTGAACCTCTCGATCTCCGGCGACGTGGATATGGATAGCCATTCATTAGCCTCGCTCGACATCGTGCTTGCGGCGTTCCATTCGAAGCTGCGCGTCAAAGAGGATCAGACCGACCGTTACCTGCTGGCGCTGAAGAACCCGCACATCAACACGCTCGCACATC
This sequence comes from Actinomycetota bacterium, assembly GCA_046263075.1. Taxonomy (GTDB): domain Bacteria; phylum Actinomycetota; class AC-67; order AC-67; family AC-67; genus JBHELL01. The sequence continues at coordinate 3,825 of JBHELL010000180.1, forward strand.
CGCGTGGGCGGATATTCAACTTCCGGCTCGGTCTGTCGGCCGACTGGCCGCGCGTGTTCGACGCCGCAGCGGCGGCCGGCAAAGCGGTCGAGATCGACGCCTATCCCGATCGTCAGGATCTGAACGCGCCCCTGCTCCGGCTCGCCGCCGAAGCGGGCTGCCATATCTCGATCGGCACCGACGCGCACCATCCGGACGAGCTTGTGTTCTTCGACATCGGCGTCGCAGCGGCGATCGAAGCAGGGGTGCCGTTCGACCGAATCATCAATACGTGGCCGGCGGATCGGCTCGTGGAATGGGCGCGCGCGGCGCGCGGGCTCTAGAGCAGCCCGTCGAGCGCCAGGTTCACCAGCTCGTCCGCGCGCACGTTCTGTTCTCGCCGGACGTGTTCGTAGGTCACCTGCTCGAACGCGCGCGCGGCTTCGTGCACGCGGATCGCGAGCGGCCGCAAGTTCGCGTGCTTGATCTTGTACTCGCCGGTGAGCTGTCGGATCAGCCACTCTGAGTCCGACCGCACGTGCACCCGGCGCGCGCCCAGCTCGGCACAGCGCTGCAGCGCGCGCAGCACCGCGGTGTACTCGGCCACGTTGTTGGTCGCGACCCCGATCCGTTCGCCGTGCCCCTCGACCTCATCGCCGCTCGGCGTTGCTATGGAATATCCACACGCGGCCTGCCCAGGATTGCCGCGCGAGCCGCCGTCGCAATTGACGACGAATTCGTTCACACCACGACCAGGATGCGCCTGCAGTTCTCGCACCGCGGGAGCGGGTTATCAGACCGCCGGATCTCGTCGCGCGCGAGCGGCGACAGCGGCAGCCTGCATGCCGTGCACATCCCGTTCTGCAACGCGCCGACCGCAACGCCGCCGCGTTTCACGCGCGCCTCTTCGTACACCTCGATGACTTCCGCAGGAAGCGACGGCACGATCTGAGCGCGTTCGGCGCCGAGAGACGAGAGCTCGTTCTCGATCTCGACCGACGCGGAGTCGCGCGCAGCCGCCGCGGCTGCGATCCGTGCGTCGAGCTCGCCGAGCTGCGTGGTGAGTGCGCCGGCGTCACCTTCGATGGCCTCGCGTTTCTCCATCACCTCGAGCTCTTGATCTTCGAGATGGCTCTTCCTCCGCCGGAGTGCGTCGAGCTCCGCTTGGATATTTGACAGCTCCTTCGGGTTCTGCACCTGTCCCGAATACAACCGCGCTTGCTCGTGCTCGATCTTCGACGTGATCGACGAGATCTCATCCTCGAGCTTCGATTGCTCCCGGACCACAGCGTCGAGCTCACCTTGCCGCTCGCCGTGCGTGACGGCGAGCCCGGCGCGCTCGGCGGCCAGCGCGTCGAGCTCCCGCTGCTCGGGAAGATCTGCCTTGCGTTGCGCCAGCCGATCGAGGCTGCTGTCGATGCGCTGGAGATCGAGAAGGGGGCGAACGGACTCACGCGTGACGGACTCCACCCTTCGCCGATCCTCCTTCGAGTGATGCGCAGAGCTGCGCGCGCCAAGCATAGAGGAGTAGCCTGCGTCGCGGCGAATAGCTCGCCGCCATCCCTGGAGGACCCATGCCTGCACCGACCATCCCGTTCACAGACGAGCGGCTCGACAATGGATTACATCTCGTCTTGGCCGAGGATCATCTCGCCCCGGTGGTCGCCGTGAACCTTTGGTACAACGTCGGGTCGAAGCACGAGCGGCAGGGACGGACGGGGTTCGCGCACCTCTTCGAGCACATGATGTTCCAGGGCTCGCGCAACGTGGCCAAAGGCGACCACTTCAAAGCGATCCAGGAAGGCGGCGGGTCGCTCAACGCCACGACCTGGCTGCACCGGACGAACTACTTCGAGACGGGTCCTTCCAACCAGCTCGAGACCTATCTGTGGCTCGAGGCGGATCGCATGGGCGGGCTCCTCGATGCGCTCGGGCAAGAGACACTCGACAACCAACGCGACGTCGTCAAGAACGAACGCCGCCAGTCGTACGAGAACCAGCCCTACGGAACCTGGTGGCTGACGCTCATCGATCGGTTGTTCCCCGACGGGCATCCGTACCACCATCCGACCATCGGCTCGATGGAAGACCTCGATGCCGCGACCGTCGAAGACGTGCACGAGTTCTTCAGCACGTACTACGCGCCGAATAACTGCGTGCTGTCGATCGCCGGCGATTTCGAGCCGGCGCGCGCGCGCGACTGGGTACGCCGCTACTTCGGCGGCATCGCCCCGAATACGTCGCTGCCTGCACCGCCCGACCCGGCGATCGGGCTCGGCGGGTTCGGACCGGTGCGTGAGGTGATCCAGGACAAGGTTCCGCTCGCTCGGATCTTCTTCGGATTCCGCTCGCACCCCGCGGGCACCGCCGCCAACGACGCGATCGAGATGGCATCTGTGGTGCTCGCACGGGGCTCATCGACGAGCGGTGAAGGAAAGACGGCTCGTCTGTACAAGACGCTCGTCAAGGA
>JBHELL010000181.1:0-4663 GCA_046263075.1 Actinomycetota bacterium
CCCCCACCCATACCATGCCCTCGTAGACGATCGGGCTCGACACCGCATCGCTGCCGAGCTGATCGTCGACGATGGTTTGCCACAGGATCACGCCAGTCTGTTCGTCCAGCGCGGCGACGAACGGGCTCGACACGCGCGACACGAACGCGTACACGACGCCGTCGGAAACCGCGAGGGTCGAGTAGACCGCGCCTTGCACTTGCGTCTGCCATACGACGTCGCCGTTGTCCGCGTTGAGCGCGAAGATCCATCCGGGCTTATGAGCGCCGCTCGTCGTGTTGCCGGTGCTCGAGCCGACGAAGATGCAGCCGTCTGCTTCGATGGGGTAGCCGGTGATCTCGTTGTTCGCGACGTGGGTCGCGCGCCCGGCGTCGAACGTCCACGCCGGCTGAAGCAATGGAACGTTCGACGAGTCGAGCGACGTTTCGAGTGGCTGCGCGCGATCGGATCGGAGGTTTTGTCCGAACATCGGCCAATCGCCGCCCGAGATGGTCGGCGGCGCGCATCCGCCCAGCGCGCGCGCCGGAAGGCCGGCTCCCGCGAACGCGAGTATGCAGGTCAGCGCGCTCGCGACGAGCCGGGCACGGTTCGGCAGGCGGATCGGACGCGTCCGCATACCGGAGGGTTCGGCGCGAGACCGGGTTCCCCTCCCGGAGGATTCGGACGAGCCTTCCGCGAACTCGTCCTGTGATGAAGGTTCGCGCGCCGATCCTGCTCCTGACGCTGTGCCTGTTCGCAGGCACGGCCGCGCGCGCCGATACGACGTGCAGCGTGGGCGGGTCGACGCCCGCATTCGCCGCGCGCATGGTCACATTGCAGAGCGGCAGCGACTTCGTGACGATCCAATTGTCGACTGCGATGCCGTCGAGCCTCCCGGCCGGCGATCGTGCGAGCTGGCATCTCGTCGCGGGGTTCGCGGTCGTTGATGCGTCGACCGGGCGGCTCGTCGTCGCGCGCGGGATCTCGCTCGGCTCGTCGACGCGGCGTGTCGTCGTCGAGAGCGACGGAACCGCGGTAGCACGCGAGGACGTCGTCGCGCCGGATGCACCGTTCAAGCACGAGCTCTCCGCGCAGATCACACGGCTCGACCCCGGAACCTATTACGTGATCGGGTTCGGCACCGACGGGGACGCGCGCAGCCCGAACCAGATCTGGGGCGCAGACTTCCACTTCTCCGCGGCGACGATGTGCAAGCCGGTCGGCACCGGAGAGGTCTTCGACATCGACGCCACGCGATTCTCCGGCGGCACGCAGGTCTCGACCCCGGTCGCGGGCGCGTCGAGCGGCGAGCGGGCATCGATGTACACCGCGCGCGGGCTGGTCTTCGGTTTGATGGACGTGCACGCGCAATTCGCAGGCTCGGCATCGCTCGGGTATTCGTTCCCCGACGGCTCGTCGGACACGTTGTCGAACACGATCGTCCCCTTCACCGGCGGCCCGGGCGAATACGCGTTCACGTCGGATTACGCCGCCGCGTTCCCGGTAACGGAGATCGCCGGCGTCATGCTCGATCCATAACAGCGCGCAAAGGAAAGGGCCGCCGTTCGGCGGCCCTTTCCTGAAGACAGTCTTAGGCGTTCGGCGCGATCACCTCGAACGCCCCGCGCATGCTCGGATGGATGCGGCAGAAGTACGAGTACATCCCGACGGGCAAAGAGACGGTCATCGTGTAGATCGGAACCGTGTCGGACTGCTGCTGCCCGGTCAGGAATCCCGGCAGGTCTTGGCCGTCGTTGAAGAGTCCACCGTCGATCGGATCGACGTTGCCGAGCCTCCCGGTGTCGAATGCGCCGGGCCCTCCGTTCGGCAGCGGGAAGTTCGAGACGTACGTTCCCTTGCACGGCCAGGCGCACGACGTGAACGTGTGCCGCACGTTCAGCGCCGCGTCGTCGTTGACGAACTCGACCGTCGAGCCTTGCCGGATCTTCGGGACGATGGGAGGGCCGACGCTCGTCCCGAGGTCCCCGGGGATGTATGTGAAGCCTGCCACGTGGATCTGGGTGACCACCGGACCCGGCGTGGTCACGAGGCTCGTCGGCCCGCAGTCTTCGGTGATCGACGGATCCACGACGAGTCCCGGTTGCCGACACAGCGGCTCGCGCACCTTCCACGGGTGGTTCTCCATGCCCTGGATCGCGGCGTGGAGCGGGTTCGTGTCGCCGGGCGCGAGGAAGTGGTTGAACATCTGACGGAGCTCGTCGACGCGCGAGGCGAAGTCTGCCGGGGACTCGCCCGGTGCCGGTGTCCAGCTCGGCGAGAGGCCCTGGACGTCGAAGGTGTCGTCGCCCAGCAGGTGCGGCGCGAACGCGGCGGTCGTGCACGATGTCGGCGCCGGACCGGGGTTCTGCAAGCGGTCGTAGTAAACGCCTGTGTACGACATCGCTTGGTACCAGTTGTGGAATCGGGCATCGGCCGAGTTGATGTTGAACGGGGTTGCGGGTGTTTGGTCGTCGAGCGCGTAGACGCCCTGCTGCTCGAGGATGTCGCCGAGGTGCAGGGGCGCGCGCCAGCCGAACTTCGTGGCGCCCATCTCGTAGTTCTCGCTGTAGGGCCACACGCTCATGTTGCGGTCGTACTTGTAGGAATCGAGCAACGCGACTCCGGCGAACCCATCACCGTCCGGGTCGACCCCGGTTTGAACCACGTGGTCGTTGGCATCGAGCGAAACGGAGTAGCAGAGCGGATGCGTAACCTTCACGGCATTCCCGTGCGAGTCGGTGAGTGTGGTCTGGACGTTCTTGCCGATGTTGGAAACGACGACGACCTTTCCCCCGGGATGCAGATGGGAGCCCATCGCGATGGCGGTGCCGGGGAACAGCACTTGCCAGCGCGCGCCGATCCCGGTGCTGTTATCGGTGACGTCCTTCGTCTGTCCCCACAGCTGCTCGTACAGCGGGTGGACGTCTTTCCCCGTTGCGGCCTTGATCTGATCGCGTGTGCCCGGGATGAACGTTACGTCGAGGACGACGAAGTAGTTCCCGACGCTCGCGAGCTTGTTGTGAACCATGTAGATCATCGCTTGGGGCGTCGAGCCGTCGATCGGGATGCCGTACGTGAAGTCGTTCGTCGCGATCGCGTCCGTGTTCTCTGGTTCGAGCTTCGCGCGGTCGTCGAGCCGCCCTTGTGTCTTCTCCTCGCCGGTTCCGAATACCCACGACAACCCGTTGCCGTCGACGCTGTCGTAGTAGTCGTACTGCGGATCGTTCGTGATGCGGAACCAGTGCGCGTGATGGATGTGCGCTTCTTGCTGTGTCGGGATCTTCCCGGTCGTCGCGTCGACCAGATCGGGGGCAACCGCCACGATGAATCCGGTCTCGGCCGGGATGTCCACCGTGATGCGGTTGGAGTCCTGTCCTGGCGGGACGATGTAGGGACCGAAGAGGTAGTGAAGGTCGACCGGCTTTCCGATCTCATGCGGCACATATCGTTGCGGCCCTTGAACCAACAATCCGTCGCACGTCACCGTGTTGGTGTCGCACTGCAAGAGTGGTCGCTGGCTCGCCGGATCGGCGGCTGCGCTGCTTGCGATCGCGGCGACCGTAAGGCCGGCCGCGACGGCGAGACGAAGGACCTTCCGCATACGTGCTCCCTCCGTAGGGATAGTCCGTTTCACGACGATTTGTCTTGAATACTGACCGGTCGGGAGCGCGTGGTCAAGACCGGGTTACGGGATCGTCGAGCAGACGGTCTCTCCGCATCCGGTTTGGCAATAGAACGTGCCGGTGCCGGATCCCGTGACCGTGCATCCGAGGCTAACCGTGCCGTACTGGTCCGGGATCGTGAAACCGTTCGTCTCGTCGATCAGCCCCTTGTCGCAGTGGCTGTAGCCGCCCGACGTGACGCTCCAGCTGCACTCGAGGATCGGCGGAAGGTTCGGGTACCCCCACACGAACAGTTTGACGTCGACGCTCGCCGGGCCACTGCCGGTCGAGTCACCTTGGACGAGGGTCGGGAGCCCGCGCCAAGCGAAGGGTCCGCAGGTCGCGGTGAGCGTGTAGGTCTTTCCGAGGGGTGCCTTGCCCGTGCCGCAGCCGGGACCGTCGAAGGCGCGACCCGGTATCGGTGCCGCGAACGTTGCCAGCACTGCGACCGCAGCGAGCGCGCGCGCAAACCTCATCTCGGCGAAAGGAGTTCTGCGCGCGCGCTCGCGCTCCTGCCTATGAGGCTCGCTTCGGTCTGATCCGCCATGTCAGTGCGCCGGCAAGGACTGCGAGGATGGCGACGGCGATCCAGACGGCGCTCCGGCTGCGGTGGGCGGCCACGGCGTCGCCTTCCGCCCCGGATGCGGGAGAAAGACCGCGCGGATTCACCGGCACCGGCGCGGGGCCGATGGCCTCGGGCCGGGCGGATGCGCTCGGCCGGGAGGGTTGCGCGCTCACCGAAGGCTGCGCGCCCGCAACCGCCGCGACCGCGACCGTCTCGGTGCGGCCGAGCCCGCCCACCGTGCACGTTCCTCGTTCGAACTTGCAAGGCGTGCCGATGAAGGCGGGACGCACGGTCGCGATCGAGTAGTGATAGGTACCGCCGCGTCCGTCGAAGGCGGTGTCGACGCAGAGATAGCTGATCGTTTGCACCCGTCCGTTCGTGTTGTTCGTGAGCTTCGTGCAGTCCTGCTCCTCGGGATGTTTCGCGCTCACGGCAAAGGCGAGGCGATGCCCTGCGT
>JBHELL010000182.1:0-2781 GCA_046263075.1 Actinomycetota bacterium
GACCGGGTGAATCTGCCGGTGTGATCGACATCGGCGACGGGCTCGTCGCCGTCTTCAAGCTCGAATCGCACAACCATCCGTCGTTCGTCGAGCCGGTGCAAGGCGCGGCCACCGGCGTCGGGGGCATCGTGCGCGACATCATCGCGACCGGCGCGCGCCCGGTCGCGATCCTCGACCCGTTGCGCTTCGGCTCGCCCGATGACTGGAAGACCAAGCACCTCATCGGCGGCGTCGTTCACGGCATCAGCCAGTACGGGAACTCGATCGGGATCCCGACCGTCGGCGGCGAGGTGAAGTTCGATCCCTGCTATGCCGGCAACCCGCTCGTCAACGTGATGTGCCTCGGGATCGCCAAAGCCGAGCACGTGCAGCGCGCGAAGGCCGACGGCCCCGGCAACGTCGCGATCTTGATGGGCTCCAAGACCGGACGCGACGGCATCGGTGGCGTGAGCGTGCTCGCGTCGAGACCCTTCGACGAGCAAGCGGAAGCGAAGCGGCCGAGCGTTCAGGTCGGCGATCCATTCACGGAGAAGATCGTCATCGAAGCGTGCCTCGAGCTCGTCGAGCGCGAGCTGCTGGTCGGTCTGCAGGATCTCGGCGGCGCCGGGCTGTGCTGCGCGACCAGCGAAACGGCGTCGCGCGCGCGTACGGGGCTCGACGTCGAGCTGCCTATGGTGCCGCTGCGCGAAGCAGACATGCAGCCGTTCGAGATCCTCACGTCGGAATCGCAGGAGCGGATGCTCGCCATCGTCACGCCCGACGACGTCGAAGAGGCGTTGAAGGTGTGCGAGAAGTGGGGAGTTCTCGCGACTGCGATCGCGACCGTCACGACCGGCGGGAACTTGACCGTGCATCGAGACGGCGAGCTTGTAGCCGATATTCCGGCGGCGAGCCTCGCCGATGAAGGACCGACGTACGACCGGCCGAAGCACCGGCCGGCGTGGCTCGACGAGCTGCGCGCGAACGATCCGATGGAGCTGGCGGCGCCGAGCGATCTGAACGAGGCTTTGCTCGACCTGCTCGCGAGCCCCAACATCTGCTCGAAGCGATGGGTGTACGAGCAGTACGACCAGCTCGTCCACCACAACACGTTGCAACCGCCGGGCGGCGACGCCGCCGTTATCCGCATCGAAGGCACGACGCGCGCGCTCGCCGTGTCGACGGACGGGAACGGCCGCTATTGCCAGCTCGACCCGCGCTCGGGCGCGCGGCTGGCCGTGGCCGAGGCCGCGCGCAACGTCGCGTGCACCGGCGCGCGCCCGATAGCCGTCACGAACTGCCTGAATTTCGGTAATCCGGAGCATCCCGAAGTCATGTGGCAGTTCGCCGAGGCGGTGCAAGGGCTCGGCGAAGCATGCGAAGCGCTGCAGACGCCGGTGACCGGCGGCAACGTCAGCTTCTACAACCAGTCCGGTGACGTGCAGATCCATCCGACGCCGGTCATCGGCGTGGTAGGGCTGCTCGACGACGCATCGAAGCAAGTGGGGGTTGCGTGGCGAGCCGGGGCCACCGTCATGCTGCTCGGCTCGACGGAAGCGGAGCTCGGCGGTTCGGAATGGGCATGGGCGGCCCGCCGGCACCTCGGCGGCGAACCCCCGCGCCTCGACCTAACGAAGGAGCGGTCGCTGCTGGAGCTGCTCGCGTCCGGCGTCGAGCGGGGCCTCATCCGGAGCGCGCATGATTGCTCAGAGGGCGGGATCGCGGTGACGCTCGCGGAATGCGCGATCGCGAGCGGGATCGGCGCGCGCCTCAGGACAGATGCCGCCCTCCCGCCGCACGTTTGGCTCTTCAGCGAGAGCGCCTCGCGCGCCGTGGTGACCACGACCGATCCGAAGGCGCTCGAGGTGCTGGCTGCGGAAGACGGCGTGCCGGTCGTGCGGCTCGGCGAAGCCGGCGGGGAGACGCTCACGATCGAGGGCATGGTCGACGTCACCGTCGAGGCGCTCGCGCGCGCGCACGGCGAGGCTTTCCCGCGCTTGATGCACGCTTGATCCCGCCTCCGCCTCAGCCGCACGCCGGGACCTCCGGCCCGATTTCTATAGCGTAAACAGCCCCCCCTCGAAGGCGCGGCTTAGGGGTTCGGCGCGCGACCCCGTCCAAGTAGCATCCGTCCTGCTCACGACCAATGGTCCGCCCGGGTCATTGTGAGCGAACCGGAGATGCCGGAAGATACGGACTCTCCGTCCGTAGAGATCATCGGGATGTGAATACTGTGGCCCCGTGGGATCCCCACAAGAAAGATAAGAACGGCAACGGGTCGAAGAAAGACGACTCGAAGCCGGCATCTCCTGCCGCATCGGAAAAGGCTGCTCCCGCCGCACCCGAACACGCTCCCTCCGCGCCGGTCGTGGAGTCTGCGCCGAGCCCTGTTGCGAGCGCGACGGCAACCGCGACTGCGGTCGCCACGAAGGCTGCGCGGCTCGGGGATCTCCTCATCGCGAAAGACTTGATCAACCCGTCGCAGCTCGCCGAGGCATTGCTTCAGCAAGGCGCGTCGGGCAAGCGGCTCGGTTCGTTGCTCGTCGAGCTCGGCGCCCTTGATGAACGCGATCTCGCGCGCGCGCTCGCCGACCAGAACGAGCTCGAGGTCGTCGACCTCCGCAAGGTCACTCCCGAGCCCGATGCGGTGACGAAGCTTCCCGAGATCACCGCGCGCACGCTGAATGCGGTGCCCCTCAAGATCGAGAACGGCACGCTCCAGATCGCGATCGACGATCCGTCGAACGCCGAGGTCATGCAACAGCTGGCAACGGCTGCCGGCATGCCGCTGAAGGCATACGT
>JBHELL010000183.1:0-3921 GCA_046263075.1 Actinomycetota bacterium
ATGAACGGCGAGCCGGCGCTGCAGGTGTACGCCGACGCGTACTGCCGCGGACTCGTACCGAGCGACGTCGACCCGACGATCTACGGGAACGCGCTCTCGCTGGCGACCGATCACCCTCGCGATCCTGACTTCATCAGCCGCGGCTACACGGTCGGCGACGCCAGCTCGACGCTGGAGCATTCGATCGGACGCTTCGCGCTCGCGCTGGTTGCAGATGCGCACGGCGACCCGTCGAGCCGCGACCGCCTGCTCGCGCTCAGCGACAACTGGCGCAACCTGTTCGACGCAGGTGGAACGGGCTTCATGCGCCCGCGCAACGACGATGGCTCGTGGTTCGGGAACGCATATCTGCCGGATCAAGGCTCGACGACGTATCTGCCCGAAGCGCCCGATCACTGGAAGGAAGGCACCGGCTGGGTACACGTGGCTCGTACCGCACGACTTCGCCGGGTTGCTCGATGCCATGGGACGCGATACGGCGAAGGAGCGGCTCGGCGTGTTCTTCGGACCGGCCCTGGCGGCGCCCTATGCCGGTCCCGAAGCGCAACAGAAGGCGAGCTTGTACGGGATCGCGTACGCGGGGAACCAGTACGCGCCGTCGAACGAGCACGATCTCGAAGCGCCGTGGATCTACGACTGGCTCGGCGAGCCGGCGCTCGGCCAGCATCTCCAGCGCGCGCTCCAGTCGGTGTACCGCGCGACGCCTGACGGGCTGCCGGGCAACGACGACCTCGGAACGATGAGCGCATGGTTCGTGTGGAGCGCGCTCGGGATGTACCCGGCCACGCCGGGATCGCCGACGTACGCGATCGGCTCGCCTCTGTTCGCGAAAGCGACGATCCGCGGCGGCGCGACGATCGATGCTCCGCTCGCACCCGGCGCGCAGTTCGTCGCCGGCGTGTGGGTCGACGGCGTCGCGCACGGTGATGTATGGCTGCCGAAAGGCGCGCTCGGCTCCGGCTCGACGATCCATTTCGACATGAGCCCCGCGCCGTCGGCGTGGGGGAGCGACTCGACGCCGCCTTCGGCAAGCACCGACGCCCTCGGCTCATTCGGGTGCGTGCCGGCGTAGCGCGCCTGCATCACGCGACCGGCGATAACAGCCCGCGCGCGGATGGACGATCCGAGCCGTCAGAAACGGCACGGACGGGCCTCTCAAGCTACCGATCTGAGGACCGATACTTCGGAGCGAGGGAACGCGTACAAAGAGTTCCGGTTCCAAGGATGAAGCCTTCGGGCGAGGGATGAAGAGCCGGAGCCGCACGACCCTCTAGAAGACCGAAAGACGAGCTGCCCGACGTGATGCGCCCCACGCATCGCGCCGGGCAGTTGCAGTTGGGGGCCGGGGAAGCGAACCGCGCGGAAAAATCTTCGACCGGCTCCTACCAGCGGAAATGCACGCCGGAACGGGCGATCGTCGCGAGCTTCCGCTTGACAGCGCCGTCCACAGGCCACAATCCTCATCGGCCATGCCCAAACCTCTCGTCATCGTCGAGTCCCCTGCGAAAGCGCGGACGATCGGCGCGATCCTCGGCCGCGACTACACGGTGGAGTCGTCGGTCGGGCACATCCGCGACCTCCCACGCAACGCGAGCGAGGTGCCGGTCGCGCACAAAGAAGATCAGTGGGCGCGCATGGGCGTGAACGTGAACGACGACTTCAAGCCGCTCTATATCGTCACCCCAGACAAGAAGCGAACGGTCCAGAAGCTGAAGGAGCTGTTGAAGGACGCCTCCGAGCTCTACCTCGCGACGGACGAAGACCGCGAGGGAGAGTCGATCGCGTGGCACCTCTCGGAGGTGCTGAGCCCGCGTGTCCCCGTCAAGCGCATGGTGTTCCACGAGATCACCAAGCCCGCGATCCTGCGCGCGGTGGAGACGCCGCGCGACATCGACCGGCGGCTCGTCGACGCGCAAGAGGCTCGGCGCATCCTGGACCGGTTGTTCGGGTACGAGGTATCGCCCGTCCTCTGGAAGAAAGTGATGCCGGGCTTATCGGCGGGGCGTGTGCAGTCGGTCGCGACCCGGATGCTCGTCGAGCGAGAGCGCGCGCGCATGCGGTTCCGTCGAGCCTCGTACTGGGGTATCGACGCAACGTTCGAGACCGACGAAGGCTCGTTCGTCGCGACGCTCGTCGTCGTCGACGGGAAGCGCCTCGTCGCCGGCAAGGACTTCGACGAGGCGGGTGCGCTCAAGGCTGCGAACGCGGAGCTGCTCGACGAAGCAGGTGCGCGCGCGCTTGCCTCGAGCCTCACCGGCGCCCCGTTCGCCGTGCGAAGCGTCGAAGAGAAGCCGTGGAAGCAGTCGCCGCGCGCGCCGTTCATGACGTCGACCTTGCAGCAGGAGTCCAGCCGCAAGCTGCGGTTCAGCGTGCACCGGACGATGCAGATCGCCCAGCGGCTCTACGAGAACGGCTACATCACCTATATGCGAACGGACTCGGTCACGTTGTCGGAGACCGCCGTGGCCGCTGCGCGCGCACAAGCAGCCGAGATGTTCGGACCCGAGACGGTCGCTGCGACCCCGCGCGCGTGGCGGTCGAAGGTGAAGAACGCCCAAGAGGCGCACGAAGCGATCCGCCCCGCCGGCGACAGCTTCCGAACGCCGGCCGAGGTGCAAGACGAGCTGAACGGCGACGAATTCATGCTTTACGACCTGATCTGGAAGCGAACGGTCGCGAGCGAGATGGCCGATGCGACAGGGAAGACGGTCCAGGTACGTGTGGGCGCGAGCGCCGGCGGGCGCGACGCCGAGTTCGCGGCGAGCGGCAAGGTGATCGAGTTCTACGGCTTCATGAAGGCGTACGTCGAGGGCGAAGACGATCCAGATGCGGCGCTCGACGACCAGCAGACGATCCTGCCGCCGCTCGCGGAAGGAGACGGGGTGCGCGCGGCCGGGCTCGAGGCGAAGGGTCACGAGACGCAACCGCCTGCCCGCTACACCGAGGCGACGCTCGTCAAAGCACTCGAGGATCTGGGGGTCGGGCGGCCGTCGACGTATGCGTCGATCCTCGACACGATCGAAGACCGTGGGTACGTCTGGAAGCGCGGTACAGCGCTGATCCCGTCGTGGATTGCCTTCGCCGTCGTCGTGTTGCTCGAGCAGCACTTCACGCATCTCGTCGAGTACGAGTTCACCGCGAAGATGGAAGACGAGCTCGACGAGATCGCCGGCGGGAATCACGACGCCGTCCCGTACTTGCGCACGTTTTATTTCGGGAACGGCCAAGCCGGGTTGAAGGCGATGGTGTCGGAGCGGCTCGGCGAGATCGACGCGCGCGAGATCAACTCGATCCCGATCGGCCGCGACGAGGCAGGCAAAGACATCGTGCTGCGCGTCGGCCGGTACGGCCCGTATATCCAGCGCGGGGAAGAGCGCGCGAGCGTGCCGGAGGACCTCGCCCCCGACGAGCTGACGCTCGAGCGCGCGCAAGAGCTGCTCGCGCAGCCGAGCCAGGAACGACGGCTCGGCGAAGATCCCGCTACGGGCCTGCCGATCCTCGCGAAAGCCGGACGGTACGGCCCGTACGTTCAGCTCGGCGAGCCGGAGCCCGACTCGAAGGAACGCCCGAAGACGGCGAGCCTGTTCCAGACGATGTCGCTCGAAACGATCACCGTCGAGGATGCGCTCCGCCTCCTTTCGCTACCGCGCGTGGTGTCCGTCGAGCCCGACGGAGAAGAGATCGTCGCGCAGAACGGGCGCTACGGCCCTTACATCAAGAAGGGCAACGACACGCGGTCGCTCGAGTCCGAAGAACACCTGCTCACGATCAATCCCGAGCAGGCGCGCGCGATCCTCGCGGAGCCGAAGCGCCGGCGCGGGCAGCGCGCGACGCCGCAAGCGCCGCTGAAAGAGCTCGGTCCCGATCCGTCGAGCGGCAAGCCGATCGTGGCGAAGGAAGGCAGGTTCGGCCCGTACGTGA
>JBHELL010000184.1:0-7063 GCA_046263075.1 Actinomycetota bacterium
CGGAACCAGCCCGGAACCGGGCGGAACACGAGCTGCTGATCGAGTGCGCTCGACCCGCCGCCGAGATCGCCGCCGACGAGGTTCGGGTTCATCGCCTCGAGATCGGCCGGCGTGTTGATCGACCACCCGACGACGCGGTCGCGGAAGCCCGGCGCATGGTCCTCGATCAGCGACATCACTCGCTCGAAGAAGGGCTTGCGCGCGCCTGCCCAGCCGCCGACGTTCGAAAGCTCGCGCGCGCCGTCGCCCGTCGGTTCGGACGGGACGTGCGTCTCGATCCACAGCGTGTGACCACCTTTGGGTGCGCGCGTCGGATCGCCGATCGACTGCTGCCCGACGATCAGCATCGGTCGAGCCGGCAGCATCCCGTGACGCGCCTCGTGATTCGCGCGCGCCATGTCGTTGGTGCTTCCGGTCGTGTGGACGACTGCGGTCTGTCGCAACCCGTCGACGAGCCACGGCACCGGCCCGTCCAGAGCGAGGTCGATCTTGAACACTCCCGTCCCGTACCGGAAGCGTTTGATCCCGTCGAGCCACCGCGCGGGGAAACGGTCTTCACCGACGAGCGCGCGCGTGAGCGCGACGGCGCCGGTGTCTGCGATCACGGCATGGCGCGCGATGACCGTCCGGCCGGCTGCGGTAACCACGCCGCGCGCGCGCCCCCGCTCGACGATGATACGGTCGACGGCGTCGCCGGTGTGGATGATGCCTCCGTGCTCACCGAGGACTGTGACGAGCGCGTCGGTGACCTTGCCCGCCCCGCCTGCCGGGAAGGGCATGCCGTGGAACTGCGCGAGCATCGCGAGGATCACGGCGGCCGGCATGCTGCCTGCGTCTTCGAGTGACATGTCGGAGTGCGTCACGCCGGAGCAAACGAGCGCGCGTGCGGCTTCGCTCGTGAAGCGCGCGCCTGCGAAGGTATCGATCGAGCCCACAAGATCCTTGACTGTTTGGAAGAGCCGGCGCGGTCCGACCGACAACCCGAACCTGATCGCCGGGCGGACGGCGCCGACCGGCTGCAGCGTCATTGCGAAGAACTTCGAGCCGACCTTCTGCCACCATGCAGCCAGATCCCGCCACGCATCTTCGTCGGCGTCCGCGATCTTCCCGAGGTCGCGTGCCGTGGCATCGACGTCGCGATGTACGAACGCGGCGTTCTCGTTGTCGAGTGCCGCCGCGACCGGCGTCTCCATGTCGATCCAGTCGATACGCGAACCGAGGTCGAGATCTTCGAACACCGGCGACGAATGGAGCAGACCGTAGAACGCGGAGAACGTGTCGTGGATGTATCCAGCCTTCGTCAGCTCCTCGCTTCGGACGGCGCCGCCGGGGACCGCCGCGCGCTCGAGGACCGTGACGTCCCAGCCCGCGCGCGCAAGCATGATCGCTGCGACGAGACCGTTGGGACCCGACCCGATGACGACTGCGTCTGCGACGTCGCTCATAGATCGACGACTGCGCCCTCTGCAGCAGGCTCGATGCGGACGCCGTTGCTGCTGTAGAGGCTGCGGTATGCGTCGATCTCGTCGTCAGTTCGGTCGGGGTCGTGATGGAAGAGCATCAACGCCTTCGCGTGCGCGATCTCGGCGAGATTGATCGCATATTCGATCGCCGCGTGTCCGAACGGACCGCGCACCGGATATTCCTCCGCCGTGTATTGCGCGTCGTGCACGAGCAGATCCGCATCCTTGGCGAGCATCAACGCCGCCTCGTGATATTCGCCAAGGCCCTCTGGCCCCATGCCGCTCGCGCACGGCCAGTGATCAGACATGTATGCAAGCGTCGAAGAGCCGTCGCTGATGCGGAAGCCGTACGTGCGGCTCGCCTTGTGAGGGATCTCGGCGGCCGTGACCGTGAAACCTTCGATCTCGAACGTTCCTTCGTCGAGCCCGCCCACGGACCAGTCACCGCGCAACTCTTCCAGCCGCACCGGGAAGTGCGGCGGCGAGATCGCGCGCGCCATCACCTCGGCGGCATCGCCTTGCTCGGGGATCAAAACCCGAACGCGCGCGTCGGGTGCGTCGCCTGCGCGGAAGAACGGCAAGCCGTGCGTGTGATCCCAGTGGAGATGCCCGATGAGGATCGTGCCCTTGAATGTCTCGCCGTCGAGGTATTTCGTGAGCCTTCGAAGTCCGGTACCACCGTCGAGGACGAGCGACGGCGCTTCACCGTCGTGCGCCAAAGCGACACACGACGTGTTGCCCCCGTATCGAACGAAAGCGGCTCCGGGGGCGGGCGTAGACCCACGGACACCGCAGAAGATCACCCGCACGCGGCGGAGTCTATACGGCGGACCAACGACGGGCAGCCCGCGATGACCGGCTTGTGACGAACGACACAAGCGCGCGCTACTGCGAACGACACCCTTCTATTCGCTCTCGCGCCGATGCTGTTTCGCGAGCTCTTCCAGCAACGAACGGTCCACCTCATCGCCGGCAGCAACGGCGACTCGTGAGTTCGTGACGGCGCGCAACGTGCTCGTACGGCGCCCGCCGCCGAGGATCGCGAGCTCGCCGAGGATCGCGCCCGGTCCAACTTCAGCGACCGGTTGTCCATCGACCTCGACCGACAGCACGCCGTCGAGAAGCAGGAACAGCTCGTCGCCGAATTCGCCTTGTTCGGTGAGCGTCTTGCCTTTCTTGATCTTCTTGTAGCGGGGCTTGCGATCCTTACGCATGATCATGAACGAGAGCTCATGCTCGAGCGCGGTCTCGACCTGCGCGACGACGGCAGGCGAGTCTTCGTCGCCCCACGGCGTGCGCGCGCCGAACGCGTGCTTCGCCCAATCCTTGTAATCGATCAAGCCGGATTTCGACACGAGCGTGCCTGCGTGGTCGTAGACCCAATGACGCGGGAACGGCGACGCACCTTTCAGCTCGAACTCGCTGCGCCCATCCGCGTAGATCGTGAGCTGCAGCGTCGTCCACGCGATCGGAGCGTGGAACTGGAAGAACGGCGGGTGCGGTACCGGACGCGGCGCCGGCACGCCGGTTCGGCCGCCGGCCGTTTGCGTGAACCGAACGAAACCGTCGCCCTTCTCGATCTGTTGCTGCGTTTCGAGGGGCACCGCTGCGAACGTCATGGCCTTCTTGCCGAGCTTGAGCGTCGTCGAGCCGATCAACCCCGCGCCGCTGAATCCCGAGGCCGTGATCCTGCCGGTTCCTCGCGACAACGTTCGTCCTTGCCAGGTCTCGGGCGCGTCGTCGATCTCGACCCACGCGCGCAGGTTGTTCGCGAAGCGGAACCGGTCTTCCTTACGCAACACCTCGAGATCGTCGAGCTGATCGGGGGGCACCTCGTCCCAATGCGCCATACCCGTCGCGAACGGTACCTTCGTCATCCCGCTGATCGCCTCGGTCGGGATCCACGAGAGCGACGTCACCGATGATTCGATCCGCATGACTCCTCCTAACGGACGACGAGCGTCCCCTTCATCCCCGCCTGCCGGTGTCCTGGGACCCGGCAGTAATACGTGTAGGTCCCTGCAGGCAATGCGATCGTCGCGCGCTCTGTTCCGTGCGTCGCGAGCCCGAGATCGATCTTCGTCCCCGCCACCGTGAACGTGTGCCAGAAAAGATCAGCATTGCGAACGACGATCGTCGAGCCGCTTCGCAACGTCACCGCTGCGGGGACGTATGCAACATCTCGCATCTCGACGACCGGTTCGCCGGCACGCGGGGGAGCCGTCCTCGAATCGCGTTGCTGAACGATCGTGGTTCCGACGGCGAGCACGAACGCCGCGATGATCACCTGGACGACGAGCGCGGCGATGTGCATAGACCCGGATTCGCTGACGGCCCGCCCCCGGAGCATCGACCCCGTCGCACCGATCACCCCCGCGAGCGAGATCAACGCGAGGGACGCCGGGACGAGGGCCGCGATATATCCCTGCTTTCCGACGATGTTCTTGATCGCGGCCGGGCCCATGAACCCGAGGACGTCGAGCGACAGGATCCCGAGGATCAAGATGCTCGCGGCGCCGTGACGGATGCGAAGGAAGACGATCGCGCACAAGATGACGAGCGCGAGGCCGGCGGCCTCTTTGTCCCGGAACGCCACGGCGGCAGCACCGATTGCCACACCGTCTGCGGCGGCGGCCCACTGCAGCAACGTCTTCCAGCTGATGTCGGCTCGACGATGGGTCGTGATGGTCATCTGCGTCCCCGGCGGCGACTGTATCGCGCGGGATGCGCGCGCTCGATGGTGGCACCTCGACTATCACAGGCGCTCGGCGCACGACCGAACGGGTGCCTCCACCCCCGGCGACCTGTGCGTTTGCTCCCCAGTACCCACGCGTTTTCACCATTGCTCCGCTCCTGCGCGTCTGGCTGAATGGCGCCATGCCTGGGGGTCGGATCTCGGTGTTGCTCGCCGACGACAACCTTTTCGTGCGCGAAGGCGTGCGCGCGCTGCTGGGTCTGCAGGACGACATCGACGTGATCGGGGTCGCTGCCGACTACGACGAGCTGCTCGCGCGCGCGGACGAGCTCGTCCCCGAAGTGCTGGTGACGGACATCCGTATGCCGCCCTCCTTCCAGTCCGAGGGGATCGAAGCCGCCAAGGAGGTTCGGAAGCGTCACCCGGGTACGGGCGTCGTGATCCTTTCGCAGTACGACGACCCGGAGTACGCGATCGCGTTGCTCCGCGATGGATCGGACGGCTACGCCTACCTCCTGAAAGACCGCGTCGCGGAAGGCGACGAGCTCGTGAAGGCGATCCGAGCGGTCGCAACGGGATCGAGCGTCCTCGACCCGAAGATCGTCGAGGCGCTCGTGCACCCGGTCTCCGCCGAAGGCGAGCTCAGCGAAGCCGACGAGGAGCTGCTCCGGATGGTGGCCGAAGGCCGGCCGATCAAGCGGATCGCTGCCGCGCGCGACACCACGCCTGCGGCGGTCGCCGAAGACATCGAACGGCTCTTCCTGCAGATCGCGAAGGGTGCGTCGTCGGGCGCTGTGGGAGCCCTGCGGCGGTTGCAGATGCTGCACGCGGCCATCGTCGAGCGCGACGAGGTCGGTGAGAGGATCGAGAAGTTGCTGCCCGAAGGTCTCGCGCAACGCATGCGTGAACGCGGCGTGAAGACCGGCGACGTCGAGAAGCTCATCGTCACGTGCCTCATGACCGATGTTCGCGGCTACTCGAAGATCGCGGAAGAGACCGACCCGGGCGTGCTCGCGCGTCAGCTGAACGAGCATCGCGCGCTTCTGAACGAGTGCATCCAGGCTCACGGCGGAACCATCATGCAGTACACCGGCGACGGCGTCCTCGCCGTCTTCGGTGCTCCGCTCCCGCAACCCGACCACGCCGAGCGCGCCCTCGCATCGTCGCTCCGGATCCAGACGCGGCAAGCAGAGCTGAACGAGAAGTGGCGAACGGACGGGACGGAACCGTTCGAGCTCGGCATCGGGTTGTCGACCGGAGAGGTAGCGGCCGCCTTGCTCGGCGGCGACGACCGGTTCGAATACACGCTCGTCGGCGACACGGTGAACATGTCGCAGCGCTTGCAGGATCTCGCGCGCCCCGGGGGACACGTCGTGATCAGTGAAGCCACGATCGCAGGGCTCGCCGCACCGCCGCAATGCGAACGCATCGAAGCCGAAGTGAAAGGCGGACGGATCTTGACCGCCTACAAGATCAACGCGCTTGCCCTATCGGGAGAGGAGAAACCATGAGCGTCGTGCAGACGCACGATCTGAAGAAGACGTTCGAGTCCGAGGGTGCGCCGGTGCGCGCGCTCCGCGGTGTGGACGTCACGGTCCAAGAGCATGAGTTCGTCGCGGTGATGGGCCCATCCGGCTGCGGCAAGTCGACGTTGCTCAACCTGATCGCGGGGCTCGACACGCCGACCGACGGCGAAGTGATCGTCGCCGGCGAGTCGTTGAAGGACAAGGACGAGAACGACCTCGCGCGCATGCGGCGTCGCCACGTCGGCATCGTGTTCCAATTCTTCAACCTGCTCGAAGGGATGAGCGTGCTCGAGAACGTCACGTTGCCGGCGATCATCGCAGGCGCGGGACGGAAGCAGGCCGAGACGCGCGCGCGCGATCTTCTCGACCTGCTCGGACTTGCAGATAAGGCGAAGAATGCTCCGGGCGTGCTCTCGGGGGGACAAAGGCAGCGACTGGCCATCGCGCGCGCGCTGGCGAACCAGCCGACGCTCCTCCTCGCGGACGAGCCGACCGGTGCGCTCGACACGGCAGGCGGAGCCGAGGTGTTAGAGCTGTTCCGTCGCCTCCACCGCGATCAGGGCCAGACGATCATCCTCGTGACGCACGACCAGAAGGTGGCAAGCGCGGCCGACCGGATCGTGCGCATGCTCGACGGCCGGATCGTCTCCGACGGTGCGAACGGTTCGGCGCAGCCGGTCGGTGCGACCGAAGCGCAGCAGTAGTCCCATGAAGGAGGGCGGCCGCTGATGACGGCGGTGTGGATGCGCGCGCGCGCGGAGTTGCGGGCGCGATGGCGCGCGCTGCTTTCCGCTGCCATCCTCGCAGGGTTGTTCGGCGCGGCCGTGCTCGCGACCCTCGCCGGTGCGCGGCGGACGCAGACCGCCTACCCGACCTTCATCGACCGGCAGCGCGGCTACGACGTGATGGTGTTCGACTCGACCCTCTTCGGTGAAGTGTTCTGGAAGCCGGACTTCGATGCGCTCGCGCGACTGCCGTACGTCGATACGGCCGTCCCGGTCGACAATGCCTACATCCACGCCGGCGGCGACTTGCCCGCGGGGGCCGGCATCCTGATCTCGACCGATCCCCGGTTCGGGACAACGATCCAACGTCCGCGCCTGGTGCGGGGGCGTATGCCGTCTGCGGCGAATGAAGTCGCCGTGCCGTTCTTCGCAGATCGCAAGAACGCCGACAACAACACCGACCTCGGCACTTTCGGGCTAGGCGACAGCATCAACCTCGATGCGCACGGACGACCGGTCGTCTTGAAAGTCGTGGGCGTCACGATCATCCCCGGCGAGCTGCCGCCGCGGCCGCAGTGGGGGTGGGAGCTTCTCGCCGGGCCCGCGTTCGAAACCACCTACATCCGCGGCTGCGAGGTCGGCGAAGGTCCGCAC